>JAUTXA010000285.1 GCA_030838265.1 Actinomycetota bacterium
CCCTCCCCCGACCCACAGCAGCAGGAACCCGTCGAGGCGTGACAGCTCAGCGCGACGTCGAAGCATCACGACGACACCGGCGACGACGAGCAGCCCGCAGAGCCCGAAGCCCCGCAGATAGACCCACGGCCCGACGTCGAGTCGGCGGTTGGTCGCGCTGGCGAGCAGCAGGGGCCAGGTCCGCAGGGCGAGACGGAGACGGGGGAGCCACCACCAGGCCGAGACCAAGATCGCCGTGAGCTCCAACGCCAGGACGTCGGCCACAAGGACCCGGAACGGACCGCCCCACTCCTTCCACACCAGGGCCGCACCGGCGACGACACAGGCCACCACCCCGAACTGAGCCTGGACGCAGAGCCCAACGCCGAGGACAAGCCCGGCGCCAAGGGTTCGCGCCACGCGACGGGGCGAGAGGGCGAGGCTCAGGGCCGCGACGAACAGGATCAGAGCGACGTCGCGCGGGAAGAGAGGCCACGTGTTGTGACCGGCGGGCAGGAGGCTGTCGACCCATAGGAGCCTGGCTTCGGCCGTGAACGGTCCTGCCACCGTGGCGAGGAACACGGCGCATCCCTGCGTCAAGAGATCGCCGGGCCACAAGCGGCGACCCAGTCGCCAGACAGCCAAGGGCCACAGGACCCCACCGAACCAGGAGACGACGCTCAGGATCGCGTCGAACGACCAGCCGGTCGCCCGGGACAGACCGGCCATGACGAGCGGGTAGAGACCGCCGTAGTACGAAGGCAGGCCGCGGAAGGGACCCCAGCCCTGCAGATGGCCCGCCTGCATGGTCAGGGCCACACCCCGGTGGTAAGCCAGATCGCCGACGAACCAGCTCGAGCGGTGGAACAAGAACGAGTCGACGATCAACCCAAAGGCCACCGAGAACCAGATCAGCCCTCGGCCGAGCTCAGCTCGTCGATCGGCGCCTCGCGACGAGGCAACGGTATCCGGGGCGATCACCGCAGCCAGACGCGAATGACCGCGCCCAACCAACCCAGCGGGTACCCGAGGCGCTGAGGCTTCTTGCTCTCACCGTGGCTGCGAGAGCGAACGTGGACCGGTATCTCGAGGATGCGAAGCTTCTTGGTCGCCGCCTCCATGAGCAGCTCGGCCGACGAGTAACGGTCTTCCTCGAGCCGCAGCTCGGCAAGAGCCTCGGCCCGGAGAGCCCGGAAGCCGTTGGTGCAGTCGGTGATCGATGTTCCACATAGGAGGTTGATGAGTCGCGAGAAGAGGCGGATGCCGAGGTCGCGGCTGCCGCCGGCGTCGTCGTACTGGCCGAGGAAGCGGCTGCCCTGCACGTAGTCGGCCTCGTCCAGCAGGATCGGCTTGACCAGCTCGACGATCTCGTCGGGACGATGCTGCCCGTCCGCATCCATGGTCACGATCACGTCGGCGCCCCGCTGCAATGCCAGGGCGAAGCCGGTCCGCAGGGCATCGCCCTGGCCCCGGTTGACGGGGTGGGTGGCGACCATGTGGCCGCCCTTGCGGACGATGGCTTCGGTCCCATCCTCGCCGCCGTCGATGACCACGATGGGCTCGATCTCGAGGCCGGCCACCTCGTCGGGGAGCTGGCTCAGGACACCGCCAATGGCTTCCTCTTCGTTGTACGCGGCGATGACGATGGCAACCATGCCGGGTCGGCTCTGGTCGCCGTGCTCGGCCAGCGACTGGCGGATGGCGAGGCGGCGGACGAGGTCGCCGAAGCGCTCCTCGACCGTCGCCAGCCGACTCAACGTCCGCAGGTGCAGAACCAGGAGCACAGCCACCGAGGTGACGAGCAGGGCAAAGAGGCGGTTGCGCAGATCGAGAGCGTCGGCCAGGACCCCGGCCGCCGACGGAGCGACCGAGAACACGGTGATGGCCAGGGCGAGGAGAGTCGTGGTGAGGACCTGACCGCGTGTCATCCGACGCCGTCGGCGCTGACGCCAGCAAAACGTCACGAGGGCGAGCGCCAGCACGACCCCAAGCAGGTGCTCCGTCACACAACTGCCCCGTAGGCCGATTCGAACCACGCCGCCGTTCGGGCCAGCCCCGCGGGGAGATCGACTGACGGCTCGAAGCCGAGAAGGGTTCGGGCCTTGCTGATGTCGGACCAGTTCTGGTCGATCTCGCCCGGGCGGGCCGGCAGGTGCTCGACGTCGACGGACCGGCCGGCGAGGGCGGTCCGAAGGTGGTCGACCAGCTCGAGCACTGAGGTGGCGACACCGGTCCCGAGCTGGAACGTCTCGCCCGAGAGCCCGGCCTCGAGGGCCAGGGTGATGCCGCGGCAGAGGTCGTCGACGTACACGAAGTCGCGGGTCTGGGAGCCGTCGCCGTAGACAAGGCACCGCTCCCCGGCCATGACAGCCTTCAGGAACGTCGCCACCACACTGCCCTTGTGATAGCTGAAGGGCCCGTACACGTTGGCGAAGCGAAGGACGGTGGTGGGCAGCCCGTACGAGGCGGCGAACGCCGAGCAGTAGCCCTCGGCCGCAAGCTTCGAGGCCCCATACGGCGAGCTGGGCCGGGGCACCGCCGTCTCTCGGGCCGGCGGCTCGGCGCCTCCGAGCGGCGCGTTCGACGAGGCCAGGACGAAGTGCCGCACGTTGGCCTGCCGGGCGCCCAGGAGGGCGTTGACCGTGCCCCTGACGTTGGCCTCGAGGTCGGCGAGTGGGTCGGCGACCGATGGGACGACTCCGGTCTGGGCGGCGAGGTGCACGACGTGGTCGCACCCGGCGATGGCCGCCGCCAAGCCGTCACGGTCGGCCACGTCACCCACGATCAGGTCGCCGAAGCCCGCCGCCTCGGCGTCGGCCGCCGACCCGGTGCTCAGGTTGTCGAAGGCCACCAACCGCCAGCCGCGCTCGGACAGCAGGCGAGCGAGATTGACTCCGATGAATCCGCAGCCCCCTGTGATCAGGGCCGACGGGGCCGTCACTTCCAGGTGATGCGGGGATCGATGGACCGCAACGTGACGCGGTCCTTGTACCGCTCGACAGCGTGCAGTGTGCTCTCGACCAAGTCATCCGACAGGAAGGTGGGCGTCAGCCCGAGACCGAGGAGGTTGTCGTTGACCGGCCGGTAATGGTGCTCTTCCTTCTCGAAGCGCGGATTGGTGAGGTAGGCGATGTCGCACTCGTAGCCGACCCGGTGGGCGGCCTCTTGCACCGTTGTCGCCAGCTCGGCCACCGAGAAGCTCTCGGTGAACTGGTTGAAGACGCGCATCTCGCCGGCGTCGGCCGGGTTGAGAGTCGCCAGCTCGACACACTGCAGGGTGTCTCGGATGTTGAGGAAGGCCCGCCGCTGGGTGCCCTGGCCATACACCGTGAGGGGATGGCCGATCACGGCCTGCACGCAGAAGCGGTTCAACGCCGTACCGAAGCTCTCGTCGTAGTCGAAGCGGGTCAGGAGCCGCTCGTCGATCTCGGTCTCCGGGGTGTGGATGCCGTAGACCACGCCCTGGTTCAGGTCGGTGGCGCGCAGGCCCCACACCCGGCAGGCGAAGTGGATGTTGTGGGAGTCGTGGACCTTCGACAGGTGGTAGAAGCTGCCCGGCAGCTTGGGGAAGGGGAGGGTGTCAGTCCGTCCCTTGTGCTCGATGGTGATGTAGCCCTCTTCGATGTCGATGTTGGGGGTGCCGTACTCCCCCATCGTCCCGAGCTTCACCAGGTGAGCGTCAGGGACGATGTCCTTCATGGCCCACAGCAGGTTGAGGGTGCCGACCACGTTGTTGACCTGCGTGCCGACGGCGTGGTCGCGATCGATCATCGACCAGGGCGCCGACGGGATCTCGCCGTAGTGGATGATGGCCTCGGGCCGGAAGGCGGCGATGGCCCGCTCGAGAGCCGGGTAGTCGCAGATGTCGAGGACGAAGCTCTCGATGGTCGACGCCGTCAGGTCATGCCAGGCGTCGATGCGGTCGGGAAGAGCCGCGATCGGGGTGAGGCTGTCGGACCCCTGTTGCAGGTGACACCTCCGCCGCGTGAAGTCGTCGACGACTGCCACCTCGTGGCCTCGAGACGAGAAGTGCATGGCGGTGGGCCATCCGAGATAGCCGTCGCCTCCCAACACCATGATGCGCATCAATGCTCCCAAATCCGGACAGGTAGTTCGACGGAGATTAGTTGCCCACCACGGTGACAAAGCGAACCCACCGGGCTCGGACTCTAGGCTCGGGGCGTTCATGGCGGCACCTCTGACCCCGGCTGGGCCGCCCCGACGCTGGCAGGCGGTGGCCGCCCGCCTCCCGGAAGGCTCCGCACCAGTCGCCGCCGGCCTGGTCGTCGCCGGCCTCACCGCCTACGGCTTCCTCGTCGTGTCGGCCCGCGCCCTGTCGCCCACGCGCTACTCCGCGCTCTCGGTGCTCTGGGCCTTGCTCAACCTCGTCGCACCCGGCTGCTTCTTCCCCCTCGAGCAGGAGGTGGCCCGGGCGGTGGCGGCCCGGCGGGCGCAGTCTCTGGGAGGTGGCCCTGTCGTGCGGCGGGCGGCGGCCGCCGGTGCCGGTGGCGCCATCGTCTTGGTGCTCATCTGCGCCGTCGTCGCCGGGCCCCTCGGTCGGCGGCTCTTCGAGAACGACGGCCGGATGGTCGTGGCCCTCGCCGTCGTGCTGGCCGCCTACGCGTGCGAGCACGTGGCTCGCGGCGCCCTGGCCGGCAATCGGCGCTTCTCGTCGTACGGCCTGCTGCTCGGGGCTGAGGGCGCGCTGCGCCTCGGCGGCTGCGTCGTCCTCGCCGCCCTCCACGTCCGCGGCGTGGGCCCCTATGGCTTGGTGCTGGCGTTCGCCCCCCTTCCCGCCGTCGCCCTGGCCCTCGCTCGCGAGCGCGGCCTCCTCGACAGTGGTCCCGACCCGTCATGGTCCGAGCTCTCGCGCTCGCTGGGCTATCTGCTCGCCGGGTCGCTCCTGGGCCAGACCCTCGTGAACGCCGGGCCCGTTGCCGTCAAGGTCTTGGCCCGGTCGTCGGAGAAGGCGGCGGCCGGACGCTTCCTCGCCGGGCTGGTGGTGGCCCGCGTGCCGCTGTTCTTCTACCAAGCGGTGCAGGCCTCGCTGCTCCCCAACCTCGCCCGCCTGGCCGCCATCGGCGACATCGAGGGGCTGCGGGCCGTTCTACGCCGGCTCCTCGCTGTCGTTGGCGTCATCGGCGCGACCGCGTCGCTGGGCGCTCTGGTCCTCGGCCCACCGATCGTGCGCCTCCTGTTCGGTCGCGCCTTCGACCTCGGGCGGAGCGACCTGTTCGGCCTCGCCGTCGGTTCGTCCGCCTACATGGTCGCCCTCACCTTGGCCCAGGGCCTCCTCGCCATGGGACGGCTGCGGCGCGCCGCCCTTGGTTGGCTGGCGGGCATCGTCGCCCTCGCCGCCGTCACCGCCGTGACCTCGGGCTTGTTGGCGCGCGTCGAGCTGGGTTTCGTGGTCGGCGCCTCGGTGGCGGCGGTCACGATGTACCTCTTCGTGGCGAGCGACCGGTCGATCGATCGCGGGGCGGTGCGGCTCGGCGGGAGGTCGACCGACGAGCTGGTCGAGCCCTGACGGTCAGCGCGCCGCTGGGGCTTCCTTCGGGTGCGGCATGCAGTACTCGTCGTACTCGGCGATGACGATCTCACCGGCGTTGGGTCCGCACGCCGGGCACTCGGGGTCGCGATGCACCTTGAAGGTGCGGAACGACTCTTCGAGGGCGTCGTAGGCCAGCAGCCGCCCGATGAGGGGATCACCGAGGCCGAGGAGGACCTTGATCGTCTCCATGGCCTGAATGGAGCCGATGATGCCGGGCAGCACGCCGAGCACGCCGGCCTCGGCGCAGCTCGGGGCCAGCTCGGCGGGAGGCGGCTCGGGGATCATGCAGCGGTAGCAGGGTCCGTCGTAGGGGGCGAAGACGGTGGCCTGGCCCTCGAAGCGGAAGATCGACCCGTGTACCACTGGGATGCGCTTGAGCAGCGAGGCGTCGTTCACGAGGTACCGGGTGGGGAAGTTGTCGGTGCCGTCGAGGATGACGTCGTAGCCGTCGATGATGTCGAGCACGTTGTCGGCGCCGAGACGGACGTCGTAGGTCACCACGTTCACATCGGGATTGAGCAGCGTCAGGGTCTTCTTGGCCGAGTCCACCTTGCGCTCGCCGATGCGGTCGAGGTTGTGCAGGATCTGGCGTTGCAGGTTCGACTCGTCGACGACATCCATGTCGATGATGCCGAGGGTGCCCACGCCGGCCGCCGCCAGGTAGAGGGCAGCGGGTGAGCCGAGGCCACCGGCCCCGAGCAGGAGCACCTTGCTGTCGAGCAGCTTCTGCTGGCCGGCCACGTCGACCTCGGGCAGCAGCAGGTGGCGCTGGTACCGGTTGCGCTGGTCGGGGGTCAGGGTCTGGGGGGCCCGCCAGTCGCGGCCCTCGTTCTTCCACTTGTTGAACCCGCCGGCCACCGACACCACGTCGCTGTAGCCGAGATCCTCGAGGCTGGCGGCCGCGAAGGCCGAGCGGGTGCCGCCGGCGCAGTACACGATGACCGGCGCCGTCTTGTCGAGGATCTTGCCCTCGACCTGAGACTCGAGGTGGCCGCGGGGGATGTGCACGGCACCAGGGATGGCGCCCTGCTCGTACTCGTCGGCTTCGCGGACGTCGAGGACGGTGGCGCCGGGTCGGGCGATGGCCTCGGCGGCCCGGGCCGTATCGACCTCGGTGATGCGGGCCTTGGCCTGGCTGAGGAGATCCTTGAACGTGGGCACTGGAAAGTCACGACCTTCTGGACGGGCGCGGACGAACTCTTCTCAGGGTGAAACCTTACCAACCAGGTCGACATTCCCACGATCGTCTCCGGCCGGCCGCCCACCTACGCTGCCGCTGAGTGGATTTCCAAGACCTCGTCCGCCGCCGGCGCATGGTGCGCAACTTCGACCCCGCGCCCCTTCCCCTCGAGGTCGTCGACCGCCTCCTCGAGAACGCCCTCCACGCGCCGTCCGCCGGCTTCAGCCAGGGCTGGGCGTTCCTGGTGCTGACTGAGGACGACGATCGGCAGAGGTTCTGGTCGAGCGCCAGCCCCGACGGCGGGCCGGCCGGTCCGCGGTGGTCGGGCATCGCCAATGCTCCCGTCGTCATCGTTCCCCTCTCCCACAAGGCGGCCTACCTCGACCGCTACGCCGAGGCCGACAAGGGCTGGACCGACCGCGACGAGGCCCACTGGCCGGTCCCCTACTGGGACATCGACACCGGCTTCGCCTCGTTGCTGATGCTGCTCACCGCCGTTGACGAGGGCCTCGGTGCCCTCTTCTTCGGCATCATGCCGCCGCGCAT
>JAUTXA010000292.1 GCA_030838265.1 Actinomycetota bacterium
CGCTTCGACGAGCTGCCCAAGCCCCGTGAGATCTACGAGTTCCTGAACGACTACGTCATCGGCCAGGACCACGCCAAGAAGATCCTCTCCGTCGCCGTCTACAACCACTACAAGCGGGTGCAGGCCGGCAGCTACCACGACGCCGAGGTCGAGCTGGCCAAGTCGAACATCATGCTCATCGGGCCGACCGGGTGCGGCAAGACCTACCTGGCCCAGACGCTGGCCCGCATGCTCAACGTCCCCTTCGCCATCGCCGACGCCACCGCGCTGACCGAGGCGGGCTACGTGGGCGAGGACGTCGAGAACATCCTCCTCAAGCTGATCCAGGCCGCCGACTACGACGTCAAGAAGGCCGAGACCGGCATCATCTACATCGACGAGATCGACAAGATCGCCCGCAAGAGCGAGAACCCGTCGATCACGCGGGACGTGTCGGGCGAGGGCGTGCAGCAGGCCCTGCTCAAGATCCTCGAGGGCACCACCGCCTCGGTGCCCCCCCAAGGCGGGCGCAAGCACCCCCACCAAGAGTTCATCCAGATCGACACCACCAACATCCTGTTCATCTGCGGCGGTGCCTTCGCCGGCATCGAGAAGATCATCGAGAGCCGGACGGGCAAGAAGGGCATCGGGTTCCGGGCCGAGATCCACCGCAGCAGCGAGCGCGACCTGGGAGACCTGCTCAAGCAGGTGGCGCCCGAAGACCTCCTCAAGTTCGGCCTCATCCCTGAGTTCGTGGGCCGTCTCCCCGTGATCGGTGCCGTGTCGAACCTCGACAAGACGGCGCTCGTCCGCATCCTGATGGAGCCCAAGAACGCGGTGGTGAAGCAGTACCAGCGCATGTTCGACCTCGACAACGTCGAGCTCGAGATGAGCGACGATGCCCTGGAGGCGGTGGCCGAGCAGGCCCTGCTCCGAGGCACGGGCGCCCGCGGCCTGCGCGCCATCCTCGAAGAGGTGCTCCTCGAGGTCATGTACGACCTGCCGAGCCGCACCGACATCGGCAAGTGCCTCATCGACCGCTCCGTCGTGCTCGACCGGGTGAACCCCACCCTCGTCCCCCGCACCGAGGGCACCGAAGAGAAGCGCCCCCGCCGGGCTGCCTCCTAGCCCTCGCGGTTCTCATTGCCACTACCGCCATATATGGCGGTAGTGGCAAGAAGTTCGTCCGGCGAGCGCGCCAGCCCCTCGGTGTTTAGGCTGTGGCCCTGAGGGAGAGGTGACCACCATGGCCAAGGCTCTGAAGTTCGCGTTCCTGAGCGGGGTGGCCGGCGCCGGCTACGCCGTGTACTCGTCCCGCACCACGCCCACCACCGATGCCAACGGCACCGGCGAGCAGACCCGTGAGGATCTCGCCGTGACCGCGGCCAAGGTCGGCGCCGGCGCGGCCGGGGCTGGGCTGGTGGTCGGCTTCGTGCTCGACCGGCGGGGCAGCAAGCGGCGCAAGCGGAAGGCTCTCAAGGCCCTCAACAAGGCCAAGGCCAAGAGCGGCAAGAAGCTGGGCCAGGCCCAGAAGGCGGTCAAGGCCTCGAAGAAGGATCTGAAGAAGGCGGCGAAGAAGGTCGGCAAGGCCGGAGGGTTCGCCGAGGCCGCCAAGTTGGCCAAGCCCGCTCTCGACTCGGCCATCGAGGCCATGGGCCACGCCGCCGAGGCCGCCCGGCCCCACGTCGAGCACGCGGCTGTCGTGACCAAGGACGCCGCCATCCACTACGCCGAGGTGGCCCGACCCAAGGTCGAGGCCGCGGCCAAGGTGGCCCGCGACAAGGCGTCCGATGCCGCCACCGCGGCCAAGCCGTCGGTCGACCGGCTGGCCGACAAGGGCAAGGAGATCCTGGTCGCCGCCGAGTCCAAGCGCCCCATCCTGGTCAAGGTCGCCTAGGACTTAGTCTGCGGGGGTCGTGGCCGGCCCTCTGCGCATCATCGCCTCACCTCTCCGCCTGTCGGGTGCGCCCCGTCGCGTCGAGCTCACCACCCTCCTCACCGCTGACGCCATGGCCCGGCACCGCCGCCAGTACGGGGACGAGGTGTCGCTGATCGTCACCTCGCTCCCCACCGACGGGGCGACCCAGGCCGCGGTCGACGTCGAGCTGGCCAAGGAGGGCCACGACCGGGCCTCGCTGACCCGTGACGAGTTCATCGAGCGAGTGCGCATGGCCGAGGAGGACGGCCGGGAGCGGGTGGCCGCCGACCTCGAGGCCCTGGGCATCGACCAGGTCAGGGCCGAGCGCGAGCTCGATGCCGACCGTGTCGTCGAGGCGGCCCGCACCGCCTTCGTTCGCCTCTACGAGAGCGGCTCGGTGCGGCGCGAGCGAGAGGTCATCGGGTCGTGCCCGCGCTGCGCCACCGTGGTGGGCGACGCCGACATCGACGTGGTCGAGGTCGAGGCCGACATCCTGACCGTGCGCCTCTGGTTCAGCGACGCCTATGGCCACATCGACATCGAGACGGTGACCCCCGAGCTCCTACCGGGCAGCGTGGCCCTCGCCGTCCCCGAGGGCACCGAGCTCGCCGGGCTCAAGGTCGAGCTACCGCTCGTGGGCGAGGACATCCCGGTGATCGTCGACGCCGCCGTCGACCACCCGACCCTCGTCGTCCCGGGCCACGACGACGGCAGCCTCGAGCTGGCCCGACGCCACCGCTTCGCGCCCATCGAGGTGCTCGATGCCGACGGGGTGGTCCGCATGCCCGGTGCCCTCGACGGCCTCAGCCGCTACGCGGCGCGCACCGCGGCCCGCGACCTGCTGGGGGCCGAGGGCGCCTTGATCGATGCCCGACCCGGTGTCGAGGTGGCCGAGCGCTGCACATGGTGCAGCACCCTGCTCGTGCCCCGGCTGAGCCGCCACTGGTTCCTGCCGTTCCGCGACCTCGAGGTGGCGGCCGCCGACGCCGTCCGCCACGGCACCTTCGCGCTGGCTCCTCCGGCCGCGACCGACGAGCTCATCGCCAGCGCGGGAGCGGCGGGGGACTGGTGCCTCAGCGAGCAGGTCTGGGCCGGTCAGCCCCTCCCCGTCTCGCGGTGCCTCGAGTGCCATCACGTCGACGTCTCGGTCGACGTCCCCGCCTCGTGCCGGCGTTGCATGGGAGTGCTCGAGCCCTCGGCCGACGTCATCGACCCCCGCTTCGTCGCGGCCCTCGTCCCCCTCGTGGTGGCCGGCTACCCGACGGCCACGCCCGCTCAGCTGCAGGCCGCGGCCGAGGCCACCACCCTGGTCGTCGGTCCCGACGACATCGGCGAGTGGGTCATCCCCATGGCCGCCCTCGGCCTCCGGCTGGCCGGCGTCGTCCCATTCACCCGCGTCATCCTGGCCTGCCGGGCCGAGCGCCTCATCGTCGGCGAGCCCAACGACCCCATCGACCCCGACCCCGACGCCCCCGTCGACGTGGTGACGATGGTGGCCGACCACGGACGGGCCGCCAGCCGTCTGGCGCTGCTGCACGGCGACACCTCGGCCGTTCCGGCTGGCCAGGTCGTGCGCCTCTTGGCCGACCCGCCGGTCGGCCGGGCCTCGACCGCGGCGCTGGCCGGCGACATCGACGAGGCCTTCGAGGCGGGCAGCCCGGCCACCGCCGTCTCGCTGCTCAGCGCCGTCCTGGCCGAAGGCATCCCGGTCGGCGAGCGCCCCCGTCTGGCCGAGATCGCCGCCCCCCTCGTAGGGTCCTGATGCCTCCGCCGATGACCCTCGACGAAGCCCTGGCCTACCTCGAGGACCACATCAACCTCGAGGCCCTGCTGTCGACCACCCGGATCGCCCCGCCCACCCTCGGCCGCATCACCCAGCTCATGCAGCTCATGGACGAGCCCCAGCGCGCCTACCCCGTCCTGCACCTCACGGGCACCAACGGCAAGGGCTCGACGGCCCGCATCCTCAGCAGCCTGGTGGCGGCCGCCGGTCTGTCGGTCGGCACCTACACCAGTCCCGACCTCGAACGGGTCAACGAGCGCCTCTCGTGGAACGGCGAGCCCATCTCGGACGGCGCCCTCGCCGAGGTCATCGAGGCCATCGCCCAGCTCGAGTCGCTGATGGACGCCGCGCCCAGTCGCTTCGAGATCCTCACCGCCGCCGCCTACCGGTGGTTCGCCGACATCGCTGTCGACGTGGCCGTCGTCGAGGTTGGCCTCGGGGGACGGTGGGACGCCACCAACGTGGCCGACGGGGCGGTCGCCGTGGTCACCAACGTCAGCCTCGACCACGCCGAGCTCCTCGGCGACACGCTCGAAGCCATCGCCACCGAGAAGTCGGGCATCGTGAAGCCCGGCTCGACCCTGGTGCTGGGCGAGACGACGGCATCGCTCGCCGCCATCTTCCGAGGGGCCGGGGCCGAACGGGTGTGGCAGCGGGGCGAGGACTACGAGTGCACGGCCAACCGCGTGGCCCACGGTGGACGGCTCGTCTCCATCCGCACGCCGGGTGCCACCTACGACGACGTCTTCCTTCCGCTGCACGGGGCCCACCAGGGTGAGAACGCGGCGTGCGCCCTCGCTGCAGCCGAGGCCTTCTTCGACGCGCCGCTGGGCGACGACGTTGTCGCCGAGGCCTTCGCCGCCGTCCAGAACCCGGGGCGGATGGAGGTCATGGGCCACCGACCTCTCACCTTGGTCGACGGGGCCCACAACCCGGCCGGGGCGCGGGCCGCGGCGGTCACCCTGGCCGACGAGTTCACCACCATCGGGCGGCGTGTCTTCGTCGTCGGGCTGCTCAAGGGCCGCGAGCCGGGCGAGATGCTCGCCGCCCTCGGCGTCACGGCGGGCGACACCGTCATCGCCTGCGCCCCGCCCTCGCCCCGCGCCCTCGACCCCGCCGAGGTGGCCGCGGCCGCCCGGGCCCTCGGGGCCGACGCCGAGGTGGCGCCCGGTCCGGCCCCGGCCGTCACCCGGGCCTTCAAGGCGGCCCAGCCCGACGACGTCGTCATGGTCGTCGGGTCGCTCTACCTGGTGGGAGCGGCCCGTCCCGTGGTGGCCGCCGCGGTGGCCGCCCGTCCGCCCGCGACCGACACGCCCGTCGAGGTCGACGTCGACTAAGGGCGGTGGCAGCGCGGCGGCTACCTTGCGGGCCCATGGATCGCACCCTCGTCATCTGCAAGCCCGACGCCGTCGAGCGAGGCCTGGTCGGCCAGATCGTCGACCGCATCGAGCGCAAGGGCCTCAAGATCGCGGCCGCCGAGCTGCGCACCATCGACAAGGAGACAGCGGGCCGGCACTACGCCGAGCACGACGGCAAGCCCTTCTACGACGAGCTCGTCACCTTCATCACCCGCAGCCCCGCCTTGGTGATGGTGGTCGAGGGTCCGGGCGACACCTTCAAGGTGCTCCGCACGCTCATCGGCGCCACCAACCCGAAGGAGGCGGCGCCCGGCACCATCCGCGGCGACCTGGCCATCGAGACGGGTGAGAACCTCGTCCATGGGTCCGATTCGCCCGAATCGGCGGAGCGCGAGATCGGGATCTTCTTCCCGAACCTCTAGGTCGGGGCCGACGAGGCCGGCCGAGGGCGAGGTGGCACAGGTGGGGTCGACCCCGTAGCCTTGAGCGCTACCTCCGGCGACGCTTCTAGGAGGCCCCTCCGCGTGTCCGACAATCTCTTCTCGAATTTCCTCGGCCGTGACATGGCCGTCGATCTCGGCACAGCCAACACCCTGGTGTACGTCCGCGGGCGCGGCATCGTGCTCAACGAGCCCTCGGTGGTCGCGGTCAACGTCAAGGACGGCCGTCCTCTCGCCGTCGGGGCCGAGGCCAAGCGCATGATCGGGCGGACCCCCAGCCACATCCAGGCCATCCGCCCCTTGAAGGACGGCGTCATCGCCGACTTCGAGATCTGCGAGAAGATGCTGCGCTACTTCATCTCCCGGGTCTACGGCCACCGCCGCTTCGCCCGCGGCCCCCGCATGGTGATCTGCGTCCCGTCCGGCATCACCGGGGTCGAGAAGCGAGCCGTGCAGGAAGCGGCCGAGTACGCCGGCGCCCGCAAGCCCGTCTACATCATCGAAGAGCCCATGGCCGCGGCCATCGGCGCCGGGCTGCCCGTCCACGAGCCCACCGGCAACATGGTGGTCGACATCGGCGGCGGCACCACCGAGGTGGCGGTCATCTCGCTGGGCGGGATGGTGACGAGCCAGTCCGTCCGCATCGGTGGCGACGAGCTCGACGACGGCATCATCCAGTACATCAAGAAGGAGTACTCCCTCGCCTTGGGCGAGCGGACGGCTGAGGAGATCAAGATCGCCCTCGGCTCGGCCTGCCCGCTGCAGGAGGAGCTCCACGCCGAGATCCGCGGCCGCGACCTCATCACCGGCCTGCCCAAGACCATCCTCACCACCACCGAGGAGATCCGCGAGGCCATCGAAGAGCCGGTGTCGGCCATCGTCGACGCCGTGAAGGTCACCCTCGACAAGACACCGCCCGAGCTGGCGGCCGACATCATGGAGCAGGGCATCGTCCTCACTGGTGGCGGCGCGTTGCTGCACGGCCTCGACGCTCGCCTCGAGTCCGAGACGGGGATGCCCATCGTGGTGGCCAAGAGCCCGCTCCATTCGGTTGCCATCGGCGGCGGCATGTACCTCGAGGAGTTCTCGGCCCTGAAGGGCGTCCTCGACTCCTCGAACCACCACAGCTGAGGTAGCCCAGGGTTGTGGCTGTCTACCGGCGCACGAGCCGCCCCCGGTTCACGCTGCTGTTGCTGATCCTCACCTCGGTCACCCTGCTCACCCTCAGCCAGCGGGGGAGCACGAGCGGCGTCATCGGGGCCGTGCGCAGCGGGGCCCGCGACATCTTCGCCCCCGTCCAGCGGGTCGTGACCTCGGCCACCCGGCCGGTAGGCGACTTCTTCGCCGGCGCCGTCCACTACGGCGACCTGAAGAAGGAGAACGGGCGCCTTCGCCAGCAGCTCAACGAGGAGCAGGGCAAGGTCCTGCAGGCCACCGACGCCGAGCGCGAGCGCAAGGCCCTGCTCGACCAGCAGAACCTGGCCTACCTCGGTGACATCCCGACCGTGTCGGCGCGCGTCGTCGATGCCTCGGCCTCGAACTTTCAGCAGACCATCGAGATCGACCAGGGCCGCAGCTCGGGTGTGGCCAAGGACATGCCCGTCGTCTCCGGCGCCGGGCTGGTGGGTCGCGTGATCGAGGTGTCCCGCACCCGCGCCGTCGTGCTGCTGATCACCGACCCCACCTCGGCCGTCGGCGTCCGGCTCACCGGCTCGGGCGACGTGGGGGTGGGGTCGGGGGAAGGCCAGCGCAACCCGCTGTCGGTCGACCTCATCGCCTCGGCGACGGTCGTGAAGAAGGGCGAGACGGTCGTCACCAGCGGCCTGCAGCAGAGTGTGTTCCCGCCCAGCATCCCGGTCGGCAAGGTGCGAACCATCAAGAAGGTTCCGTCCGCCCTCTTGCAGGACATCACCATCGACCCCGTCGTCGACCTGAAGCGCCTCACGTTCGTGAAGGTCGTGCAGTGGAGCCCGAGCAAGTGACGAGGGCCAAGGTCGGGGCCGTGGTGCTCGTCGCCATCATCGTGCAGCGCGTCTTCCTCGACGGCGTCCACCTTGGTGGCAGCCACCTCGACCTGATGCTCCTGTTGCCCATCGCGGCGGGCGTCGCCGCCGGCAGCGAGACCGGCGCGGTGGTGGGCTTCGTGGCCGGCGCCGTGGCCGACCTCTTCCTGCCCACGCCCTTCGGCCTGTCGGCTCTCACCTTCAGCCTGCTCGGCTTCGCCGTCGGGTCGGTGCAGGAGGGCCTGCTGCGGGCCGCCTGGTGGATCACGCCGGTCACCGCCTTCGTGTCGAGCGCGGTCGGGGTCGTGCTCTTCGCCCTCATCGGCGCCGTCGTCGGCCAGGCCCACTTTGTGCGCCCCGCCCTGCTCGGGATCGCCTTCGTCGTCGCCCTCGGCAACGCCGCGCTGGCCCTGCCGGTCGTGCGCGTCGTCACTTGGGCCTTGGCCCGGAGCGGCCCGGCCGCCGCCTACGCCCGGTGAACCCCGACGAGGCGCGCCTCCGGCTCGGGGTCCTCGGCCTGGTCGTCGTCTCGCTCTTCGCCGCCCTCCTGAGCCGGCTCTGGTACCTCCAGGTCATCGACTCGCCCAACCTCCAGCACCTGGCCGTGCTCAACCAGGTCCGCGACGTGCAGTAGCAGGCACCCCGGGGCCGCATCCTTGATCGCCAGGGCCGGGTGCTGGTCGACAATCGCTTCGCCATCGTGGTGACCCTGAGCCGCACCGACGCCAAGGCCCATCCCGAGACCGTCACCCGGCTGGCCGCCCTCCTCAACGAGAAGGAGGACGACGTCCGCCTTCGCCTCGCCGACGCGAGGTTCTCGCCCTATCGCCCCGTCCCCATCGCCGATGACGTGAGCAAGGACATCGCCACCCACATCCGCGAGCACCAGGATGACTTCCCCGGCGTCGAGGTCCACGAGCTGGCCCAGCGGGTGTACCCCAACGGCAACCTGGCTGCCCATCTGCTGGGGTACGTGGCCGAGGCCAACCGCCAGGAGATCGACTCGCACCGGGCTCAGCACTACCAGGACGGCGACGACATCGGGAAGCTCGGCGTCGAGAAGTCGTTCGAGCAGTACCTGCGGGGCACCCCCGGCGTCACCAAGCTCGAGGTCGACTCGCAGGGTCGAGTGCTGCGCACCCTCAACCGCATCGACCCCGTCCAGGGCCATGACGTGCAGCTCACCATCGACCTCGACGTGCAGAAGCTGGCCGAGGACTCCCTGGCCAAGGGCCTGGCCGCGGCGCGCGCCACCCACGATCGCAACACCAAGAAGAACTTCGTGGCCCCGGCCGGGTCGGCCGTCGTGCTCGACCCGACGGACGGCTCCGTCCTGGCCCTGGCCTCGAACCCCACCTACGACCCGACGCTGTTCATCAACGGCATCAAGCCCGATGCCTTCAAGGCCCTGCAAGACCCCGCCGGCCACTTCCCGCTCAACGATCGCGCCATGGCCGGCCTCTACTCGCCGGGCTCGACCTTCAAGCTGGCCACGGCCTTGGCCGCCCTCCGCAAGGGCATCATCGCCGGCAACACCACCTTCAACGACACCGGCAGCTTCACCGTCGGCAACCGCACCTTCAAGAACGCGGGCGGGGTGCGCTTCGGCCGGGTCAACGTGACGCGGGCCCTCACCGTGTCGAGCGACGTGTTCTTCTACACCCTGGGCGCCAGCTTCTGGGAGCAGCGTTCGGCCTACGGGCCCACGGCCATCCAGGACTCGGCTCGCGACCTCGGGCTGGGACAGGCGACCGGGATCGATTTGCCCGGCGAGGCCGTCGGCCGCGTCCCCGACCCCGAGACGCGCAAGAAGCTGCACAACGACAACCCCAAGGCCTTCCCCAACGGCGGCTGGTTCGCCGGCGACAACGTGAACCTCGCCATCGGTCAGGGCGAGATGGCGGTGACCCCGTTGCAGCTGGCCAATGCCTATGCCTCGTTCGCCAACGGCGGCAAGGTCTTCCAGCCTCGCATCGCGGCCCAGGTGCTGAACGCCCAAGGCAAGCCCATGATCAAGTTCCAGTCGACGCAGATCCGCACCATCGACATCTCGCCTGCCATCCGCAGCGAGATCCTGCAAGGCCTCGAGGGCGTCACCACCGACCCCAAGGGCACGGCCACGGGAGCCTTCGCCGGCTTCCCGTCGAGCCAGTTCCATGTGGCGGGCAAGACGGGGACGGCCCAGGTCTTCGGCAAGCAGGACACCGCCCTGTTCGCCTCGTTCGGGCCGGCCGAGGCCCCCAAGTTCGCCATGGCCGTGATCATGGAGGAGTCGGGTTTCGGTGGCTCGGCCGCCGCGCCCGTGAGCCGCCGAATCTGGGAGGGGCTGTCGGGCCATCCCCCGGGCGAGGTCAGCCTGGCCGGAGCTCGGGACTGATGGCCACCGCTGCCGTCCCCCGTCGCCAGGCCATCGCCACCCGGCGCGACAGCGCCGCCCCCTTCCGCCATCTCGATCTGTCGCTGATCGCCGCCGTGCTGTCGATCGCGGCCCTCGGCGCCTTGATGGTGTATTCGGCGACCGAGCACCGTCTGGCCGCCGAGCACGTGGCCAAGACCTACTACCTCAAGCGCCAGGTCATGTTCATCGGCATCGGGGCCGCGCTCATGGCCCTCACCGCCCTCGTCGACTACCGGAACTGGCGGGGGCTGGGGCTGATGATCCTCGGCGTCGTGGTCCTTCCGCTGCTCTTGGTGCTGTCGCCCGTCGGTTCGAGCACCCGTGGCTCGCAGGCCTGGTTCCAGCTGGGGTCGTTCCAGCTGCAGCCCTCGGAGTTCGCCAAGGTCGGGCTCATCGTCTTCGTGGCCTCGTACTGCGCGGTGTTCCGGGGCGAGCTCGACGCCCGCCGCCTGGCCACCGTCCTGGGCCTGGCCGCCATACCGATGGCGTTGATCTACAAGCAGCCCGACCTCGGGACGGCCCTTGTCTTCGTGGCCATCCTGATGGGGATGCTGCTGGTGGCGGGGGCCCGTCCTCGGCACATGGCGGCCCTGACCCTCGTCGGCATCCTTGGGGTGGTGGGTGTGGTGCACCTCGGGGTGCTCAAGGCCTACCAGCGCGACCGCCTCACCGCCTTCCTCGACCCCAAGAACGACAGCCAGCGGGCGGCCTACAACCTCAACCAGTCGAAGGTCGCCATCGCCAATGGGGGGATCACCGGCAAGGGCCTGTTCAAGGGGACGCAGACCAACCTCTCCTACGTCCCCGAGCAGAACACCGACTTCATCTTCACCGTGGTGGGCGAGGAGCTGGGGCTGGTGGGCTCGGCCGCCCTGTTGATGCTCTTCGCCATCGTGGTGTGGCGGACGTGGCGATCCGCGGCCCTGGCCAAGGACCTGTTCGGGACGCTCATCTGCGTGGGCGTGCTCTCGATGCTGGTCTTCCAGATCTTCGAGAACGTGGGGATGACGATGGGCATCATGCCGATCACCGGCATCCCCCTGCCCTTCGTCTCGTACGGCGGGTCGTCGACCCTGGCCTCGTTCCTCGCCATGGGCCTCGTCCTCAACGTCCACAGCCGCCGCTTCGCCTGACCCCGACCCCGACCCTCCACCCCTCATCCCTCTTTTCTTTGCTAACTGGCGCGGAAACCGACGTGTTTTCGGTCGATTTCCGCGCCAGTTTGCACAACGCAGCGAAGGAAAGAGGCACGTGGCGGTCAGGGCCGCGATCAGTCGGCGGAGAAGTCGCCCTTCGAGGGGATGACGGGGGGATTGGCGCCGATGACGACGGCGATCTCTCGCTGGGCCGACAGCAAGATGTCCTTGGCTCCCTTGAGGGGACGGAGGGCGCCATCGACGTAGACGACGATGGCCTTGTCGGGGAGGCAGAACTCGCCCACGCACGTGTCGGTGAGCTTGACGTCCCACTCGCCGAAGAGCTGGCCGAGGGTGTGGTCGACGTCGGTGGGGGACTCGGTGTGCAGGACCCCGGAGTTGCCATGGGTGTGCAGGGGCGAGATGCACGGGTTGGCACAGGCCTTGGTGATGCCGCCGTAGGCCTTGCCGATGGGCGGGTCGGGGAAGACGTGGACGCCGGGCTCGTCGATGGCGATGCCGATGCCGGCGGGCACGACCGTGTGCTCGCCGTCGATGAACACGTCGAGGTGGGCGTGGACGTGGTGCTGCAGGGTCTCGAAGTGGCCCACGGTGATGGCCACGGCCTGGGCCAGGCCCACGACCTTGGCCGACGCCGGCGCCGGCCAGTGGACCTTGTCTCCCGCCTTCACCGGGGTGGCCTTGCCCGACCCCTTGGTCGTCGGGGTGGCGGTCGACGACTTCTTCCCGCAGCCGGCCACCACCAGAGCCAGGCACACCACGACCATCCCCAGCGTCCGGCGCGTCATGGCCCGGCAGGGTAGTGGCGCAGGCACGGGTGAGGGCATTCACAAGGGGGCGAGTACACTCGGCGGGCAAATGAGTTCTGTTTGGCCCCGGATCGAGCCGCTCCTGGCCAAGGTGCAGAAGCCGGCCCGCTACATCGGGTGCGAAGACGGGATGCAGACGCCATCCCATGCTCCTGACCAGGTCGCCTGGCTTCTGGTCTACCCCGACACCTATGAGATCGGCCTGCCCAACCAGGGCTTGCAGATCCTCTACGAGATCCTCAATGAGCGCGACGGCACGGCGGCCGAGCGGGCCTATGCCCCCTGGACCGATATGGAGGCCCAGATGCGGGCCGCCCGCGTCCCCCTCTTCAGCGTCGACACCCACCGCCCGGCGGGCGAGTTCGACCTGGTCGCCTTCAACCTCAGCGCCGAGCTCGTCTTCACCAACCTCCTGAACTGCCTCGACCTGGCCGGCATCCCGGTGCGGGCGGCCGAGCGGGGCCCCGAGCACCCCCTCGTGGTGGCCGGCGGGCACTGCACCTTCAACCCCGAGCCCCTCGCCGACTTCGTCGACCTGTTCGCCATCGGCGACGGTGAGGAGGTCGTCAGCGACATCACCGAGGTCGTCCGCCAGTGGAAGGCCAGCGGGCGCACGCCGGGCTCGCGCCAAGGCGTCCTCCGCGAGCTGAGCCACGTCCCCGGCGTCTACGTCCCGTCGATGTACGACGTGGCCTACGACGGCGACCGGTTGATCGCGGTCACCCCCAAGTACGCCGACGTCCCCGAGCGGGTCGAGAAGCGCACCATCGCCGACCTGGGCGCCTGGCCCTACCCGCGCCAGCAGCTCGTCCCCATGACCGAGGTCGTGCACGACCGCCTAAACGTTGAGATCTTCCGGGGCTGCACCCGGGGCTGCCGGTTCTGCCAGGCCGGGATGATCACCCGCCCCGTGCGGGAGCGTCCGGCCGACCAGGTCCGCACCATGGTCAGCGAGGGCCTCAAGCGGACGGGCTACGACGAGGTCAGCCTCACCTCGCTCAGCAGTGCCGACTACTCGGCCATCGAGTCGACGGTCACCGGCATCATCAACGACCCCATGTGCGGCGGGCAGGTCGGGGTCAGCCTGCCCAGCCTGCGCGTCGACGCCTACACGGTGGGCATCGCATCGGAGATCGCCAAGGTCCGCCGCACCGGCCTCACCTTCGCCCCCGAGGCCGGCACGTGGCGGATGCGCCAGGTCATCAACAAGCTCATCAGCGAGGACGACCTCTACGGCGCCGTGCAGTCCGCCTTCTCGCAAGGCTGGAACCGGGTGAAGCTCTACTTCCTCACCGGCCTCCCCACCGAGAACGACGAGGACACCCTCGGCATCGCCGATCTGGCCCGCCGCTGCGTCAGCGTGGGCAAGGAGTTCGCGGGCAACCGGGTCACCGTCGCCACGTCGGTGGGCGGCTTCGTCCCCAAGCCCCAGACACCGTTCCAGTGGTTCGGCCAGAACACCAGCGTCGAGCTGCAGCGCAAGATCAACCTGCTGCGCGACGCCACCCGCAAGGACAAGGGCGTCGCCCTCAAGTGGCACGACCCCAAGGCCACCCTGGCCGAGGGCATCGCCAGCCGGGGCGACCGCCGCATCGGCGCCGTGATCGAAGACGTGTGGCGCAACGGTGGCACCTTCCAGGAGTGGTCCGAGCACTTCAACCTGTCGCTCTGGGAAGACGCCATGGCTCGCCACGGCCTGTCGATCGATTGGTACGTGCACCGCCACCGCACCGAGGACGAGATCCTGCCTTGGGACCACGTCTCGGCCGGCCTGCACAAGGACTTCCTCTGGATGGACTGGCTCGACGCCCTGAACGAGTCGGGCATCCCCGATTGCCGTTGGACCCCGTGTTACGACTGCGGGGCATGCACCGGCTACGGCATCGAGCATGTCGTGGCCTCGAACCGTCCCCCGGCCGGCGGCAGCCAGGGGACAGGGCAAGACCTCAGCCGGGGCGGCGACGTCCCGGTCGTGATCCTCAGCGGGCGGCCGGCATGAGGGCCCGCCTGCGCTACACCAAGTTGGGCAAGATCCGCTTCACCAGTCACCGAGACCTGGCCCGCATGTGGGAGCGAGCCTTCCGTCGCATCAACCTGCCGCTGGCCTACAGCCAGGGGTTCTCCCCACGTCCCAAGGTGAGCTTCGGGCTCGCCCTCCCAACCGGCCACGAGTCAGTGGCCGAGTACCTCGACGTCGACCTCGACCCTGACAAGGCCGCGGGCACCGACATCGATCTGTTGCCGGCCCGCCTCACGCCGGCGCTGCCCGTCGGGGTTGACGTCCTCGCCGCCGCAGCTCTCGACGACCACGCCCCGTCCCTGCAGCACGAGGTCACCTCGTGCACATGGGAGATCGTCTGCCACCCCGGTTCCGCCGGCGAGCTCACTGAGCTCGTCGCCCGGGCTCTGGCTGCCGAATCGCTCGTCGTCACCCGTGAGCGCAAGGGGCAGGAGGTCACCGACGACCTCCGGCCCGCCCTGCTGTCCGTCGATGTCCTCGGCCCGGTCGAGGGCGGAGTCCTGCTCACCGCCGAGCTCGCCACCCAACCCCGTGGTGTGCGACCGGCCGAGCTGCTCCGAGCCCTGGCGCCCGGCCTCGAGGAGATCTCGGCCCGCAGAACACACCAATGGATTCAGCGCGACGGCGCGCGGGACGAGCCTCTCGTCCTCGACGCACCGGACGCGCCGCATGCGCTCCTCGTGGAGCGTGTGTCATGAGAAGGGAACACCCCGATGTCCGACCCGTCGACCGACCGCCCGGCCAGCGAACCGGCCCGAGAGCCCAGGCCTGAGCCCCAGGCCCGGCCTCGCACCTCCGAGCCAGGCAGCAGCACCGAGAACAGCAGCAGCGACCAGCCTTCGGGCCGGGCCGCCAACGGCGACCGTCCGCCCGGCGGTAACCGCCGCCGGCGCGGGTCGCGTGGTGGACGGGGCCGCGGCTCCGGTACCGGCAACCGCTCGCAGAGCGGCGGCGGCAACGGCGGCAACGGCGGCGGCGGCGATGACGCCGCCGCTCGCCGGCCTGACGTCATGCCGGATCCGCCGTGGGAGGGCCGCCCCTCACCCGAGGCGGCCGAGCGGGCCGAGGTGCCCTACAAGCCCAAGATCGGCGACACCCGTCCCGCGCCGGGCGGACGCGCCGGTGGCCCCCCAGGTGGCGGCGGCGGGGGAGGCGGCCCACGTCCCCGCGGTGACGGCGGTGGCGACGACGCCAGCCGGGGCGACGGGGGCGGCAAGCGCCGTCGTCGCCGGGGCGGTCGCGGTCGTAGCCGCAGCGGTGGTGGCGGTGGTGGCGGAGGTGGCGGGGAGCGCCGTCCCGTCGAAGCCCTCGTCGGCGATGCCGCCGACCTCGACGAGGAGCTGCTGGCCCGTCGTCAGGGCCGCGAGCGCAAGGGACGCCCGGTCGGCCGCTACCAGATGGCCGTCCACGTGCACCAGAACACCACCCAGATCGCGGTCCTCGAGGGACGGGCCCTGATCGAGCACTACGTCTCGCGCCCCCAAGACGACGCCACCCAGATCGACGGCAACATCTACCTCGGTCGCGTGCAGAACGTGCTGCCCGGCATGGAGGCCGCCTTCATCGACATCGGCACCCCGAAGAACGCCGTGCTGTACCGGGGCGACGTGCGCTTCGACAAGGAGGACGTCGAGGGGGGCAGCACCAGCTCGAGCTCGGGTGGCGATGCCCGCATCGAGCAGCTCCTCCGGGCCGGGCAGACCATCGTGTGCCAGGTCACCAAGAACCCCATCGGGACCAAGGGGGCCCGCCACACGCAGGAGGTCTCCCTCCCCGGGCGGTTCTGCGTCCTCATCCCCAACAGCTCGACCTATGGCATCTCGAAGCGTCTGACCGACGACGAGCGCAAGCGCCTCCGCCGGGTGCTCGACGACGTGAAGCCGGCCGAGCACGGCATCATCGTGCGCACCGCGGCCGAGGGCGCCACGACTGACGAGCTGCGACGCGACGTCATCCGCCTCGTCAAGCAGTGGGACGCCATCGATGCCCTGGCCAAGCGGTCGCGGGTGCCGGCGCTGCTCTACCGCGAGCCCGACATGGCCGTCCGTGTCATCCGCGAGGAGTTCAACAAGGACTACCGCAGCGTCGTCATCGACGACCACGCCATCTACGAGGAGGTGCGCGACTACGTCGGCAGCATCACCCCCGAGCTGGCCGACCGGGTCGAGTTCTACGACACCTCGGTCGAGCCGCTGCCCGTCTACGAGCGCTTCCACGTGCACGAGCAGCTGCACAAGGCGCTCGACCGCAAGGTGTGGCTGCCCTCGGGCGGGTCGCTCATCATCGAGCGCACCGAGGCCCTCACCGTCGTCGACGTCAACACCGGCAAGAACGTGGGCAAGTCGAACCTCGAGGAGACCGTCTTCCGCAACAACCTCGAGGCGGCCGAGGAGATCGCCCGCCAGCTGCGACTGCGCGACATCGGCGGCATCATCGTCATCGACTTCATCGACATGGAGATTCGCCGCAACCGCGACGAGGTCATCAAGGCCTTCCGCGAGGCTCTGGCCCGGGACAAGACCCGCACCCAGGTCTTCGACATCTCCGAGCTCGGCCTGGTCGAGATGACCCGCAAGCGCATCTCCGAGGGCCTCGTCGAGTCCTTCTCCGACACCTGCCCCACCTGCGACGGCCGCGGCATCATCATCGACGAGCAGCTCCTCTAGGTCGCGCCGCTGCTGTCAGGCGGTGGAGAGCAGGGCGGCAATGCGGTCGTAGCGACGGTCGTCGTCGCCCGCGATGCGCCCGACCCACCGCAGCACCTCGGCCGTGTCGATCGATGTCCCGACGGCCAGCATGGCCTCGATGTCGATCCAGTCCCTAGGGCGGTCGAAGACCACCTTGGCCACGGTGAGGTGGTCGGCGGCCAGGATCCAGATCTCGTCCTCGGCAAAAGGCACCCGACGCTTGGCCCGGGCGGCCGCCTCATGAAAGGGGTCGTAAGCGAAGAAGAGGTCGACGGGTGTGGCGTCCCAGAAGAGGCGCCCCTGCCCGTCCCGCTCGATGGCGGCGGCCATGTTTGCGGGCGAGGTGTCGACGCCGATGGTCGCCAGCACGCCGGCGATGTCGGGGTATCGCCCCGGCGGGACGAACACGTTGAGGTCGATGTCGATGGTGGCTCGGGGCTCGGCGTAGTACGCGAGGGCCAGCGCACCGCCGAAGGCGTGGGGGACGGCATCGAGGGCGTGACTGATGGCCAGCACCTTGTCGGGCAGCGAGGTCACCGGCCCCATCCTGGTCAGCGCGACACCAACCGCGGTGCCACGAGCGGCCCGGTTCGGCGGGACGGGATGGCGTCGGCCAAGAGCAGTACATCGAAAAGGCGGCGACCGTGCTCGGCGTCGTCCTCCGGCGGCGGGATGTCAGAGGAGGAGACCGAGCGCACGGCCAGCTCGAGGCGGGCCCCGGACGCGGCGATGAGCTTCCGGAGGGTTGCCACTGACGGGTCGCGGCGGCCGTGCTCGTAGGCCGAGATCACGGGTTGGGAGGTGCCAGCCCGCTTGGCCAGCTCGACCTGGGTCAGCCCCTGCCGGATCCGGGCCTGACGGACGAGCACGTGGGCGTCCATGGCCAGGAGTATATCGCATCGTCTATACATCGGCGCCAGCGCCACGCTGAGCCCCCAGAGGCCCCGGTCGTCAACTGTCACCGCGCCGGGTGCCTGCTGTACGCTGCCAGGCCTATGTACGCAGTGATTCGCACCGGAGGAAAGCAGGAGCGCGTGGCCGAGGGGCTCCGACTCAACGTCGAGCGCCTGGGCAAGCAGGAGGGGGACGAGGTCACCTTCTCGCCCGTGCTGCTCGTCGACGGTGACAACGTGGTGACGGGCGCCGACCTGGCCAACGCCTCGGTGGCGGCCCGGGTCCTCGGCGAGGCCAAGGGCCCCAAGATCACCGGCTTCACCTACAAGAACAAGACCAACCAGCGGAAGCGCTGGGGTCACCGCCAGAAGTACACAACCATCGAGATCACCTCGATCACGAAGGGCTAGCCAGACATGTCGAAGACCAAGGGTGGCGGCTCCACCCGAAACGGCCGTGACTCCAACGCCCAGCGGCTGGGCGTGAAGGTGTTCGACGGCACCGCCGTGACGGCGGGCTCGATCATCGTCCGCCAGCGGGGCACCCGCTTCCACCCGGGCGTGAACGTGGGCCGTGGCGGCGACGACACCCTCTTCGCCCTGGCCGACGGCAAGGTCAAGTTCGGCTCCCGCAAGGGCCGCAAGCTCGTCGACATCCTCACCGACTAGCCGCCCCTCTTCCTCTCCCGGCCTTCTTCCCCCTCTCCCTTAGGCTGACGCGTCCATGTCCGGGTTCGTCGACGAGGCACAAGCCCACGTCAAGGGAGGCAATGGCGGCGCCGGTGCCGTCTCCTACCGGCGCGAGGCCCACGTGCCCAGGGGCGGGCCCGACGGTGGGGACGGGGGCAGCGGCGGCGATGTCTGGTTCCAGGCCGACCGCAACGTGGCGTCCCTCCTCGCCTTCCGCGACCACCCGCACCGGCGGGGCGGCGACGGCAGCCACGGCGCGGGCAAGGCCAAGCATGGCCACCACGGCAAGCAGCTCCTCGCTCGCGTCCCCCAAGGGACGGTCGTGCGCGATCTCGAGGGCAATGTTCTCGCCGACCTGGTCGACCACGGCGACCGCTGGCTGGCGGCGGCCGGCGGCAAGGGGGGACGGGGCAACGCCCGGTTCCTCTCGAACCGGCGCCGAGCCCCGTCGTTCGCCGAGCAGGGCGAGCACGGCGAGGAGCGCTGGCTCAACCTCGAGCTCAAGCTCATGGCCGACGTGGCCCTCGTCGGCTTCCCCAATGCCGGCAAGTCCACCTTGATCTCGCGCATCTCGGCGGCCAAGCCCAAGATCGCCAACTACCCCTTCACCACGCTCGTCCCCAACCTCGGCGTCGTCCGCTTCGATGGCCATGAGTACGTGGTGGCCGACATCCCCGGCCTCATCGAGGGGGCGTCCGAGGGGCGCGGCCTGGGCCACCAGTTCCTGCGCCACGTCGAGCGGGCCCGGGCCATGGTGGTGCTCATCGACCTGGCGTCCGAAGACGGCCGTTCGCCTGAGGAGCAGGAGCGCGTCCTGCTCGACGAGCTCGGCCGCTACCGCCCCGAGCTGCTCGAGCGGCCCCGCGTCGTGGTCGGGTCGAAAGGCGACGTCGCTCTCGAGCCCGCCACCAACGTCGAGCTCACCATCTCAGCCGTGACGGGCGACGGGCTCCACCAGCTCACCGGTCGGTTGGGCGACCTGGTCGACGAGGCCCGCGCCACCGAGCCCGAGGGCCAGACCTTCACCATCCACCGGCCCGAGCCCGAGGGGTTGCTGGTCGAGCGATCGGACGACGGCGGCTTCGTCATCCGGGGGCGGCCGGTCGAGCGGGCGGTGGCGGTGAGCGACATCACCAACCCCCAGGCCCTCGAGTACGTCCAAGGCAGGCTGAAGCGCCTCGGCGTCGACCGAGCTCTGGCTCGGGCCGGGGCGCGGGAGGGCGACATCGTCCACATCGGCGGCTTCTCGTTCGAGTACACGCCGGACTGATGGGCGCCTCGTGATCGTCGTCGTCAAGATCGGCACGTCGTCCATCACCGACGTCCACGGCGAGATCGCGACCTCGGCCATCGAGAAGCTGTGCTCCGAGGTGGCCCACCTCCGCGGGCTGAGCCACAAGGTCGTCGTCGTGACCTCGGGTGCCATCGCCGCCGGCCTGCCCGCCCTCGGGCTCGGCGGCCCGCGGCCCACCGACCTCGCCACCCTCCAGGCCGTGTCGGCCGTGGGCCAGAGCCGGCTCATGCGCACCTACGACGACCTGCTCGCCTTCCACCACCTGGTTGGGGGACAGGTGCTGCTGGCGCCGCTCGACTTCGTCCACCGCTCGCAGTATCTCCACGCTCGCCAGACCTTGACCCGCCTGCTCGACCTCGGCGTCGTCCCCATCGTCAACGAGAACGACGCCGTGGCCGACGACGAGATTCGCTTCGGCGACAACGACCGCCTGGCCGCCCTCGTGGCCCACCTCGTCCATGCCGACCTGCTCGTGCTCCTCACCGACACGCCGGGGCTGTTCACCGCCGACCCGCGGCTCGACGAGGGCGCCTCGCTCATCGAGGAGATCATCGAGGTCGATCACCAGCTCGAGTCGAGCGCGGGGGGGACGGGGTCGGTCCGGGGGAGCGGCGGTATGGCCTCGAAGCTGGCCGCGGCCAAGATCGCAGCGTGGTCGGGCGTGGCCGCGGTGATAGCCGCCGCCGACCGGCCTCACGTCCTGCTGGCCGCCGTCAACGGCGAGACCGGCATCGGCACCTTCGTCCGTCCCCGGGACAAGCGGCTCTCGGCCCGCAAGCTCTGGATCGCCTTCGCGGTGGGGTCCTCCGGTCGCATCGTGGTCGATGACGGCGCCCGCCGGGCCCTCGTCGAGCGGGGCACATCGCTCCTTCCCGCCGGCGTGGTCGAGGTGGTGGGGTCCTTCGATCTCGACGACGCCGTCGAGGTGGCGACGGCCGACGGCGTGGTGTTCGCCAAGGGCCTGGTCCGTCACCCGTCGGCCCGCATCGCCGAGTGGCAGGGACGGCGCTCGGGCGACCTGCCGGCCGACGCCTCGCCCGAGGTCATCCACCGCGACGACCTCGTCGTCCTGCCGTGAATCACGTTGCATAGGGCGGCGGCCTCGCTACTCTCGCGTTCAGGAGGTGGGGGACGATGATGGCGGCGTGGTTGATCCTGGTGATCGTCCTCTTGCTGTTCGAGCTGCACCACCTGGCCTTCTACGCCCTCTTCGGCGCCCTGGGAGCGCTGGCTGCGGCGGGCGTGGCCTGGGTCGCGCCCGGGGCCTATGCCGTGCAGGCCGTCACTGCGGTCGGCGTGTGCATCGGCGGCGTGATCCTGGTCCGGCCGATCGTGAGCCGGGCCTACCAGCACCGCAAGCACGGCCAGCACATCACGCCCGGCGTCCACGGGGGGCTGGTCGGCCAGGAGGCCATCACCCTCGACGAGGTCGGCAACGGTCGGGCCGTGGGCCACGTCCGCCTGGTGGGCGAGCGCTGGCTGGCGACGAGTGGGTCGGGCGTCGTGATCGCCGCCCACACCCAGGTGTTGGTCACGGCTGTCAACGGGACGACTCTGGTGGTGTGGCCGCTCGACAGTGAGCCGAGCGCCGCACTGCCGACAGGCTCTCCGAGTGAGAGCGACGACGCGCCTTCGGGCGCAGACGGGAGATAGGTAGATGGGATCCGGGGCAATCGTTGGGCTCGTGCTGCTGGTGCTCGTGGTGATGGTGCTGCTGAGCGCCCTCGCATCGGCCCTAAACATCGTCCAGCAGGGGACGGTCGGCGTAGTGAAGCGCCTGGGCGAGTACCAGCGCACCCATGAGCCGGGACTGGTGGTCATCGCCCCCTTCATCGAATCGCTGCAGCGGGTCGACATGCGAGAGACGCCCGTCCCCGGCGACCGCCAGGAGGTGATCACTCGCGACAACGTCGTCGTCACCGTGAACGCCACCATCTTCACCCAGGTGGTCGACGCCAAGCAGGCGCTCTTCTCGGTGAAGAACTTCGACATCGCCATCGACGCCTTGGCCCGCACCGCCCTGCGATCGGTGATCGGCACCATGACCTTGGACGAGGCCCTGTCGGAGCGCGAGCGCATCAACACCGACGTGCAGGCCCAGATGGAGGTCGTCACCGACAAGTGGGGCATCCGCATCTCCCGCATCGAGATCGTCGAGATCGCTCCGCCGCCCCAGATCCTCCAGGCCCTGGCCCTCCAGAAGACGGCCGACCAGGAGAAGCGGGCCAAGATCTTGCAGTCCGAGGGCCAGCAGCAGTCGGCCATCAACGTGGCCGAGGGCGACGCCCAGGCCGCCGTACGTTCGGCCGAGGGCGAGAAGAAGGCGGCCATCCTCATCGCCGAGGGGAACCGCCAGGCCGCCATCCTCGAGGGTGAGGGACGGGCCCAGGCCGTGTCGATGGTCTATGCCGCCATCCAGAAGGAGAAGCCCAGCCCCGCCCTGGTCGCCATCCTCCAGCTCGACGCCCTACGCGACCTGGCCACGAGCGAGAACAACATGGTGGTCGTGCCCTACGAGAGCGCCGGCCTCATGGGCGCGGCCCAGGTCCTGCGCAGCGTCATGGCCGAAGCCCCGACCGAGAACGGCAAGAGCTAACCCTCGGCGTCAGCAGACTCGTTTGTCGGCGTCCGCCATCTCGTTTGGCGGCGTTTGACCGTCAGAATCGAAGTCAACCGCCACCAAACGGCTCGAGTGCCCGGTGGCTAGGACGGCAGCCACCCGGTGACGACCGCGCTCGGGATGAGGAGTGCGACGAGTCCGAGGACGACGCCTAGGCCGGGCAGCACCCAATTCCCGCACACGACGGCCGCCGAGGCGGCCAACAGCGTCGCCAGGGTCAACACGGGCTGACGACTCGACGGCGCGGGACGAATCTTCAAAGGCCCCCACAGAACTGAACCTCTCTCACGGATTTGGCCGTGGTTTTCCGCAATGGCGCGGGAAATCACGGCCAAATGCTCGGTGTGACCTGATCAGGCGGAGGGGGTGGCCTCTTCGCCTTCGGCCGTGGCGGCCTGGGGCTCGGGCTGGGGGATGGAGGCGGCTTCCGTCGCCGGCGACTCGATGCCGAGCTGGCTCCGGATCTGGGAGAGACGGGCCTGGGCCTCGGTGTCCATGGCGGCCTGCTCGACCTGCATCATGCGGGTCTCGACGGTGGCGCCCTGCAGCTCGGACTGGCCGAGGGCCTTGGCGTACCTGGCCTCGATCTTGTCCCTGACCTCGTTGAGGGTGGGGACGTCCTGGCCCACCGTCTCGGAGAGGGTGGCCATGGCCTTGTTCATCTGCTCCTGCATCTTGGCCTGGTCGAGCTGGCTGAGAAGCTTCTGGCGCTCCGACAGCTTCTTCTGCAGTTCGCCCGAGTTCTGGGCCACCGCGCTCTTGGCCGCGTCGGCCGCCTGGGTGGTCTGCAGCGACATCGACTTGAGCCCCTCGACCTCCTTCTCGGTGGCGATGAGGCGGTTGGCGAAGGCCTCGGCGGCGCGGGTGAACTCCGCCGCCTTGGCGGCGTCGCCCTTCTTGGTGGCGTCGTCGGCCATGAGGACGGCTTGGCGGGCCGAGGAGTTGACCTTCTCGAGCTCCTCCATGGCCCGGTTCAGGCGCATCTCGGTCTGCTTCTGGTTGGCGATCACGTTGGCGGCCTGCTCGGTGAGCCGGCGGTGCTGGTCCTGGGCCTCCATGATCGCCTGCTCGAGCTGGACCTTGGGGTCGGCGGCGGCGTTGAAGTCGGACGTGGCCTTGGCGGTGAGGTAGGACCACATGCGCCGGATGAGCTTGATCATGGGACGAATGCTAGGACGCCGAAGCGCGGGACGCCCCCCCGGCCTCCTCGAGCCCCTGGCGGAGGGACTCGAGCTGGCCGACGATGCCCTCGACCTGGTTGGTCAGCGGGCTCAGATCGGCGGACGGCTTCACCGCCAGCTCGACAGCCTGGGCCACCGCCTCGTCGAGCTGGGCGTTGAGCAGGCGCAGGCGGTCACGGGCGTCGGTTGCCACCGTCGCCAGGCGCTGAGCCGACCCCAGCTGGGCCTGCACGGCCCGTTCGGTCGCGTCCAACGACGGCGAGGCGCCCCGCTGGGCCCGCTCGGCCTGCACCTGAGCCAGCTCCTGCTCGATGTTGGGGACGTTCAGGCGCTTCAGGGCACCGTCGAGGGCGTGTCCCTGCTGGGCGATGCGCCAACACTCGCGCACCCCCTCGGCTAGGCGCTCGCCCACCGACGTCAGGGCGTCGCGCAGCGGGCCGGGCTGGGTGCCGCGCACTGTGTTGTCGAAGTTGCCCTGCGCCTTCTGGGCATCCTGCACCAGCTGACGCCAGGGCTGGCCCACGCGGAAGGCGTCGATGCGGTCGCGCTTGGGTCCGCGGGGGAGGGCGATGACGACCCGTCCCACCCAGCAGGCGGCGGCGACTCCGGCGGCGGCCACCAACGGGAGCCCGCCCAAGATGGCGGCCGCCGCGCCGGCCCCGGCCACGACGATGGCCGACGGCGACGTGAGCGCTCGGGCCGTGGCCGCGTTCTTGTAGCGCTCGGGGAGCCGCTCGATCAGAAGTTGCTCACCACCGCGGTGAAGACCTTGTCGATGGTCTGGGGGTCGCCGGCGTCGTAGGCCGCGGCGTTGGTGGCCTCGGCCATCCGTTGCAGGACGTCGAGCCGGGCGTCCTTGCCGTAGGCGATGGTGAAGAGGCGCACCGGCGTGCTCGAGGCCCCTTCCGCATTCGAGCGAAGGTTGGCGATGAGGCGGTCGAGGGCGTCGGGCGAGCCGTTGCGGGGGTCCTGGTTGGCCCCGTCGGTGAGGAGGACGACGGCGTTGATCCGAGCCGGGTCGTAGCTCTGCTGCAGGGTGTCATACGAGGCCTTGGCCACCGTGTAGAGCGGCGTCCCCTGGGTCGGGATGAGGGAGCGGATCTTCGACTTCAGCTGCTCCCGGTTTCCGGCGATGGGCCCGATCGGCACCAGGTCGAGGTAGTCCTGGGGTTCCTTGCTCTGGAGGTTGGTCGAGAAGATGCGCAGCCCCACGAGGTCGTCGCCCTTGAACTGATCGAGGGCCTTGGTCGCGGCCTGCTGGGCCAGCTCGAGCTTGGTCTGACCGTTGCCGGCGTCGTCGCCCATCGAGCCCGACACGTCGATGACGAGCAGGACGCGGGCTCCTTTGCGATCCTCGGACCAGCGCTCGATGAGCCTCACCAGGACGGGCGGCGTCGGCACGCCGAGTGTGGTCTGGGGCTGGTTGGGGTCGACGCCGTTGGCCGAGGTGATCGGCGTCCCGACCGCGACCTGCGGGTTGCCGGGACGGAAGCCGAACTTCAGCACCTGGCGCTGGTTGGCCGGCTCCTGCACGAAGGTCTCGAAGCGGGCCGCCCCCTCCTTCTGCTTGGCTGTCACCCACGAGGCGTTGAGGACGTAGAAGGGGCTGTCGGAGAACAGCGTCCCCTCCTTGGGATAGATGGCCACGAGCTGGACCTTGGGCCGCCGCGGCTTCTCACCGGGCTGGAGGATCCCGTCGGGGTTGCCGGTGTTGTAGTCGATGACCGACTTCTCCTCGACCGCCACCGCCGACACGTAGGTCAACGCCGTGCCCCGCTGATCGTTTCGGTACCAGTTGTTGAGGAAGGTGTTGGTGATGTCGCCGTAGTGGACGACCGAGCTCTCGATGGCCTTGGCATAGGCGCCCACGTCGGGCCGGTTGAGGTCCTCGAGGGTGAGATCCCTGACCTTGTCGGTGGCGGCGTAGTACTGGGCGATGGTGGCGTTGAGGGCGCTGGTCGAGAAGTTGGGGTTGGTCTTGCCGAGCTTGAACGGGCCCCACTCGGGGTGGCCCTTCCCGGCCCAGCCCGCCGGGTCGCGGGCCAGCTTCAGGAGGTCGGCGTAGCCGAGGGGCGTGGCCGGGTAGCCGAGGGCCGAGGCCATGGGCTGGGGCATGGCGATCACCAGCGGCGTGAGCATGAAGGACTTGGCGTTGGTCGGCGCCACCGGGCTCTGACCGGCGACCGAGAGGCGCTGGTTCGTGATGGCGCCCCACGAGCTGGCCGCCGGAGACCAGATGGTGGGACGGGGCCCGTCGGCGTCCTCGTCTGTCCAGCCGTCGACCAGGTTCTGGGAGCCGACGCCGGACGACTTCTTCTGGACCTTGACGAAAACGCAGCCGTTCTTCTTGGCCGCGTCGGTCGAGTTGAACGAGTCGGCCAGATTGGTCAGGAGGTCGAACTTCTCGGGCGACACGGCGGCGTTCACGGTCGTGCACCCGTTCGGCGCGCCGCCGCTGGTATTGCTGTTGACCTTGCACGCGCCGAGGACCAACGTGGCCAAGGCGCACAGAACGATCGGCACCCGTCTCACGGATGCAACCGATTCCAGGTTTGGCGCAGGGAGAGGAGCAACCCAGGGTCGGGCCGACGAACCGACGCGCTC
>JAUTXA010000059.1 GCA_030838265.1 Actinomycetota bacterium
CAGCGCGGCCCGGCCGCCGTCGACCCGTCCTGCTACAGCCGGCTCTGCGGCATCGCCCGCGTGATGCATCGGGCGGAAGCGGCGTGGCGGGCCGAGCTGCGCAAGGAGACCGTCGCCTCGATGGTCATGAGCATGGCCCACGACGCCCATCCCGATGCCGCGGCCAAGGGCATCCAATGGTTCCAGGAGGTATTGCGATGAAGGTGTTCGTTGCCGGCGCGACAGGGGCGCTCGGCCTTCCCACCGTCGAGCGGCTGGTGGCGGCTGGCCACCAGGTGACGGGCATCGCCAGGGGGCCGGACAAGGCCGCGCTCTTGCGCTCGCTCGGCGCCACCCCGGTCGAGGTCGACATCTATGACCCCGAGGGCATGGGCCAGGCCATGGCCGGCCACAACGCCGTCATCCACATGGCGACCAAGATCCCGAGCATCGCCAAGATGGCTATGCCCGGCGCGTGGAGCGAGAACGACCGTCTGCGCCGAGAGGGCACCAAGATCATGGTCGACGCCGCCCTGGCGGCTGGCGCCCAGGTCTTCATCAAGGAGTCCATCACCTTTCCCTACGAAGACGGCGGCGACCGCTGGCTCGACGAGTCGACCCCCGACGACACCGTCCCTTACCTCGACAGCGCGCTGGCGGCCGAGGGCGAGACTCGGCGCTTCGCCGAGGACGGGGGCCGCGGCGTGGTGTTGCGCTTCGCCGCCTTCTACGGCCCCGACAACCTGCACAGCCGCGAGATGGTGACGGCCGTCGAACGGGGGCTCGCTCCCGCGGTCGGGGCGGCCGAGGGCTACGTGTCGATCATCCACACCGACGACGCCGCCGCGGCCGTGGTGGCGGCCCTCGAGGCACCGTCGGGTACCTACAACGTGACCGACGACGAACCTCTGCGCCGGCGCCAGTGGGGGGCGGCGTTGGCCGCCGCCTTCGGGCTCGAGCCGCCGCGGTTCCTACCCGCGGGGGCGACGAAGCTGATGGGTTCGAAGGGGCGGCCGATCTCCCGCTCGCATCGCATCAGCAACGGCAAGCTCAAGGAGGCGACGGGCTGGGCGCCCCGCTACCCCAGCGCCCGCGAGGGCTGGCGGGCGATCGCGGCGACAGAGGCGCCGAGCGAAGGCGGGCGGGGCGGATGGCCCGCCATCCTCAGCCAGCTGGCGCTCGTCAGCCTGGCCGTCACCGCCTTGGTGCTCGGCGTTTGGGCCGGCTTCTTCCCCCGGGCTTTCTACGACCGATTTCCCGGTGGCGGCGTGCACTGGGTGTCGATCGACGGGCCCTACAACCAGCACTTCATCCGTGACTTCGGCGACTTCAACCTGGCCGTGGCCCTCGTGGTGGTGGTGGCCCTCGTGAAGTTCACACCCACCCTGGTGCGCGTGGCCGCGGGCGCCAACGCGGTGTGGGGCCTTCCGCACCTCGTCTACCACCTCACCCATCGAGCTGGTCTGCACGGTGCATCGCTCGGGAGCAACCTCGGCGGCTTGATCCTCGGCGCGATCGTCCTTCCGCTTGTCGCCGTCTGGGGCGTCCGCCGGCCAGCGTCCGATCTTCGGCCCTCGTTCACCTCCCGTTCATCCCGACGCCATGAGGTGGCCAGCCACCGTCCGTAGCGTCGATGGCATGAAGACATCAAAGCGAAAGAGCCTCACCTGGCTCCTGTCCGTGCTCGCCTTGGTCGCCGTCGTGGCCCCGGCGTGCGGAAGTGACAACAACAGCTCGAAGGCGGCGACCGGAAGCCGCTCGTCGACCACGGTCGCAGCCGAGAAGCCGACGTGTGCCCCCGGCACCCTGGCGGCCGCGGGCTCGACCTTCGTCAAGAACATCGCCCAGCAGTGGATCGCCGACTACCAGACGGCCTGCAGTGGGTCGACCATCAACTACCAGAGCATCGGCTCCGGCAAGGGCGTGCAGGCCTTCATCGACGGGACCGCCCAGTTGGCCGCATCCGACGCCGTCCTCAAGGCCGACGAGGAAGCGGCAGCCCGGACCAAGGGCGGCGAGGTCGTCCACATCCCTTGGAGCGCCGGTGGCATCGCCCTCGAGTACCACCTCGCCGGGGTGAAGAACCTGAAGCTCACGCCGGACGAGGTCGCCGGCATCTGGGCCGGGACGATCACCAAGTGGAACGACAGCAAGCTCACGGCCGACAACCCCGGGCTGCCTGACAAGCCCATCCAGGTCGTGTCCCGCGAGGACGGGTCGGGCACTTCGAAGGCGTTCACCGCCTACATGGCCGCGGTGGCCCCGACCATCTGGACCAAGGGCTCTGACAAGCAGCCGGCTTGGCCGGTCGGCCAGAAGGCAACCGGGTCGGACGGCGTCACCGGGCTGGTCAAGCAGAACGACGGCTCGATCACCTACTCCGAGGTCTCCTACGCCAAGGGGGCCGGACTCGACATCGCCAAGGTCAAGAACGCTTCGGGCGCCTTCGTCGAGCCCACCCCTGACGCGGTGTCGGCCGCCATCGCCTCGGCGACGGTGCCCGCCGACCTCAAGGTGGCAGTCGACTACAAGGCGGCCAACCCCGCGGCCTACCCGATCTCGACGGTGACCTGGGCCATCAGCTTCGTGCACCCGAGGGACCCCGCCGTGGGCCAGCTCATCCGGGACTTCATTCTCTATGCCGCCGGACCGGGGCAGAACGCGGCGGCCGGCCTCGACTACGCCCCCCTCCCTGCCGAGCTGGCGGCCAAGGCCAAGGCAGCCGCTCTGACCATTGGCGCCTGACGCGCCGACCGCCCGGGCGTCGTCGTCTCTGGCTGCCCGCAGGGGTGGCCGGGGCGATGCCGTCTTCTCCGGACTGGCGAAAGGAGCGGGAGTCCTCGTCCTCGTCATCATCGTGGCGATCGCCGTCTTCCTGGCCGGACGAGCGCTCCCGGCGTGGCGGGTCGAGGGGTGGAAGTTCTTCACCATCAAGGCCTGGTACCCCGACGCCCACCCGCCGCTCTTCGGCATCGCCGCCCTGGCCTTCGGCACCCTGCTGTCGAGCGTGCTCGCTCTCGTCATGGCGGTACCGGTCGCCTTGGGCACGGCGCTCTTCGTCACCGAGATCGCCGCTCGGCCGCTGGGCCGCCTCGTTGGCTACCTCGTCGACCTCTTGGCCGCCGTGCCCAGCGTGGTCTACGGCCTGTGGGGCGTCATCTACTTGGTGCCCCGTCTCGTCCCGGCTGAGAGGTTCCTCAACCGCCACGTCGGCTTCGTCCCGCTCTTCCGCAGCCAGACCCAGACCTTCGGGCGGTCGGTCTTCGCGGCGTCGATCGTTCTCGCCATCATGATCCTGCCGATCATCGCCGCCATCTCGCGCGAGGTCTTCCGCCAGGTGCCCAAGGACAACCGGGAAGCAGCGCTGGCCCTGGGCGCTACCCGGTGGGAGGCGATCCGACTCGCCGTGCTGCCCTACAGCCGCAGCGGCGTGGTCGGTGCCGTGATGCTCGGGCTTGGGCGCGCCCTGGGCGAGACCATCGCCGTGGCCCTCGTGCTCTCGTCGTCGTTCGAGATCAGCCTGCGGATCTTCGAGCCGGGCGGCAACACCATCGCCGCCAACATCGCCAATCGGTTCGGTGAGGCCGGGGCCCTGGGCACCCAAGCCCTGATCGCATCCGGGTTGGTGTTGTTCACCATCACCCTCATCGTGAACATCACCGCTCGCTTCGTCGTCACCCGCACTGGAATCGCAGGGCTGGCCCGGCCATGACGGCCATCGACACATCGCTGGCGGCACGGGCATCGAGCTTCGACCGCCGACGGTTGACGAACTCCGTGGCCACGGTGCTGATCGGCCTCTGCATCGTGCTCGCTCTCATCCCCCTCGGGCTGGTGCTGACCTACACCATCAGCAAGGGCTCTCGAGCCATCGGCGTCGGCTTCCTCAGTCACTCGATGCGCAATGTGACGCCGCTGTCTGGCGCCGGCGGCGCCTATCACTCGATCATCGGGACGGTCGAGCAGGTGCTGATCGCCAGTGTGATCTCGGTGCCGCTGGGGTTGATGGTCGCCATCTATCTGGTCGAGTACGGCCGCGGTCGCCTGGCCGCCACCGTGCGCTTCTTCGTCGACGTCATGACCGGTGTGCCGTCGATCGTGGCCGGCCTGTTCATCTACGCCTTCTGGGTCATCGGCCTCCACAAGGGCTTCTCCGGCCTCGCCGCGGGGCTGGCCCTGTCGGTGCTGATGCTGCCGGTGGTCATCCGCTCGTCGGAGGAGATGCTGAAGCTCGTGCCCGACGAGCTGCGGGAGGCCAGCCTCGCCCTGGCGGTGCCCCGGTGGAAGACCATCCTGCGTGTGGTGCTCCCCACCGCCTCGGCCGGGCTCACCACCGGCGTCATGCTGGCCGTGGGCCGGGTCACCGGAGAGACAGCGCCTCTGCTGCTGACCGCATTCGGGTTCGACTCCATCCACACCGACCCGCTCCGGGGCCCGCAGTCCGGCCTCCCGCTGTTCGTGTTTGCCCAGGCCCGGTCGTCGTTCCAGGTGGCCATAGACCGGGCGTGGGCCGGTGCCCTTACGCTGATCGCGATCGTTCTGGTTCTCACCGTCATTGCCCGAGTGCTCGCCGGTCGCAACCGGCTGGCGGCCTAGGAGCTCGCGTGTCGAAGCGCATCGAAGCCGACGACGTCAGCGCCTGGTTCGGGGCCTTCAAGGCGGTCGAAGGCGTCAGCCTGACCATTGAGCCGAAGCAGGTCACGGCCCTGATCGGCCCGTCGGGATGTGGCAAGTCGACGTTCATCCGCACCCTGAACCGGATGCACGAGGTGACCCCGGGTGCCCGGATGGAAGGCAGCGTGACCCTCGACGACGAGGACATCTACGGCCCAGGCGTCGATGCCACCACCGTCCGCCGCACGATCGGCATGGTCTTCCAGCGACCAAACCCCTTCCCGACCATGTCGATCCGCGACAACGTGGCCGCCGGACTGCGACTCAACGGCGTCCGCAAGCGGGCCACCCTCGACGAGGTCGTCGAGCGCTCCCTCCGCGGCGCGGGTCTGTGGGACGAGGTCAAGGATCGACTGGGCAAGGCGGGGGCGGGCCTGTCCGGCGGCCAGCAGCAGCGCCTGTGCATCGCCCGGGCCATCGCCGTCGAGCCCGAGGTCCTGCTCATGGACGAGCCCTGCTCGGCCCTCGATCCCGTCTCGACCCTCATCATCGAGGACCTGATCTCCGAGCTCAAGGACCGCTATACCGTGGTCATCGTCACCCACAACATGCAGCAAGCCGCCCGAGTCAGCGACGTCACCGCCTTCTTCAACCTCGCCGGCGCCGGAGAGCCGGGCCGGCTGGTCGAGGTGGGAGACACCCCCACCATCTTCACCAAGCCGCAGGACGAGCGCACCGAGGCCTACATCACGGGCAGGTTCGGTTGAGGCGATCGCGCCAGACTGCCGAGCATTCGGCGGCCGAGGTCACACGCGCCCGAGCCGAGCGCCACGCGGCCGAGAAGACGGCGGCCAACCTGCGACGGGCACTCGACGTCATCGCCCAAGGCATCGTGGTGGCCGACAGCGAGGGACGGATCGTGTTTCGCAATCGCTCGGCCGCCGGCCTCGAGCAACCGCGCCACGAGGACACCCTGGTGGCTCAAGCGGTCGACCAGCTGCTCGCCGAATCGGCGACCAGGGGCGCGGCGTCAGCCACCCTCGAGCTGCACGGCCCCCCCAGCCGGGCGCTGCACATCACCGCCCGGGGAGGCGTCGTCGTCATCGACGACATCACCCAGCAGCGTCAGCTCGATGCCATCCGTCGCGACTTCGCGGCCAACGTCAGCCACGAGCTGCGCACCCCCATCGGCGCCCTGGCCGTTCTGGCTGAGTCTCTGGCCGGTGAGACCGACCTCGCAGTGGTGGCCCGGCTCACCGATCGTCTCAGCCATGAGGCCGAGCGGGTGGCCCTGTTGATCGAGGACCTGCTCGACCTCAGCCGCACCGAGGCCGAGGCCACTCAGCGCCGCGACGCGGTGGCGCTGGGCGACGTGCTGAGCGAGGCCGCCGAGCGCTCCGCCGCTCTCGCCGACCAGTTGGGAGTGGGGTTGCAGGTCGATGTCCTCCCCTCTGCCGTCGTGGTCGACGGCAGCCGTCGCCAACTCGTCTCCGCCCTCGTGAACCTCATCGAGAACGGGCTGCGCTACTCCGAGAAGGGCTCGCAGGTCGAGGTGGCCACCGAGCGGCGGGCCGATCGCGTCGCCGTCATCGTCACCGACTTCGGCATCGGCATCCCCGGTCCCGAGCTCGATCGCATCTTCGAGCGCTTCTATCGGGTCGACCGGGCCCGCAGTCGCGAGACTGGGGGCAGCGGCCTTGGCCTCGCCATCGTCCGGCACGTCGCCACCAATCACGGCGGCACCGTCACGGTTCGATCCACCGAGGGCCAGGGCTCGACCTTCGTCCTCGACCTGCCGGCGCGGAGCCCGTCGTGAGCGGTCCGTCGCCGATCGTGCTCGTGGTCGAGGACGAAGAGTCCTTTGTCGATGCCCTCACCGTCGGCTTGGGCCGCGAGGGCTTCGTCGTCCGGGTGGCCCGGGACGGCGCCGAGGCCCTCGACATCTTCGACGTCGTGCGGCCCGACGTGGTGCTGCTCGACGTGATGCTGCCCCGGATCTCCGGCCTCGACGTGTGCCGCCAGCTCCGGAAGCGATCGGCCGTCCCAATCATCATGGTGTCGGCCAAGGCGGGCGAGATCGACACCGTCGTCGGGCTCGAGGTGGGCGCTGACGACTATGTGACCAAGCCGTATCGCATGCGCGAGCTCGTTGCCCGCATGCGGGCCGCCATGCGCCGCTCGCCGACCGATGCCGTCGACGCCAGGACACCGGGCGACGAGGCGCTCACCATCGGGGATGTGCACCTCGACCCCGAGCGTCACGAGGTCGAGGTCCGGGGCGCCGAGGTGCGCCTGCCCCTCAAGGAGTTCGAGCTGCTCGAGCTGCTCATGGCCAACGCCGGGCGGGTCGTGACCCGCGACACCCTCATCGACCGGGTCTGGGGACCCGACTACGTCGGCGACACCAAGACCCTCGACGTCCACATCAAGCGCCTCCGGGCCAAGGTCGAGCCGGATCCCGCCCGCCCCACTCACATCACGACGATCCGTGGCCTCGGCTACCGGTTCGACGCCCCCCGGCCGTGATCAGACGAAGGAGCCCCCATGGTTGAGACGCGCAAGCAGTTCCACGAGGAGCTCGACGAGCTGAACGCCGACGTCGTGCATCTCGGGGCCCTCGCCGCCGAGGCCATCCACGCCGGCACCGACGCCCTGCTCAACGCCGACCTCGGCGCAGTCGAGCAGGTCGTGGCGGCCGACCGAGTGCTCGACGAGCTGACCCACTCGATCGAGGAGCGCACGTACCTCCTCATGGCCCGCCAGCAACCCATGGCCATCGACCTGCGGACCCTGGTGTCGATCCTGCGGGTGATCCACGAGATCGAGCGCACCGGCGACCTCATGGTCAACGTGGCCAAGGCCACCCGACGCCTCTACCCGAACCCCCTCGAGCCGCGCGTGCGCGGCCTTCTCGACCGCATGCGGGAGCAGGCCGCGGTGCAGCTCGGGGCCGCCATCGACGCCTTCGCCGACCGCGACCCGGCCAAGGCCGCTTCGCTCCCCGACATGGACGACGTCATGGACGACCTCCAGAAAGACCTCTTCCGGGCCATCTTCGCCACCCACTCGACCGACGAGGCGACCATCCAGCGGGCCGTCCAGGTCGCCCTGGTCGGGCGCTACTTCGAGCGCATGGCCGACCACGCGGTGAACGTGGCCGAGCGGGTGGCGTTCATGGTCACGGGCCAGTTTCGACACGAGGAGCCGCAGGCGGGCTGAGGGCTGGGCCTTCTGGCCGGCGGCTTTCAGGACGGCGCGAAGTTCCGACTACGGTGCGCGCCCATGAGGATCAGGCTCGTCCCCTCCGACGACCGCTTCTTCGGCCTCTTCACCGAGGGAGCGCGGAACATGGCGGAGGCGGCCAACCTCCTCCGGGACTTCGTGGGCGACCTCGACGACACGGCCGGGCGCAACGCCGCCATCAAGACCTGTGAGCGCAACGGGGACGAGCTCACCCGCTCGATCCTCCAGCGGCTCAGCTCGACGTTCGTCACCCCGTTCGACCGAGAGGACATCCACGCCCTGGCCGAGGCCATCGACGACGTGCTCGACGAGATCCACGCCGTGGCCGACCTCCTCCATCTGATGGGTGTGCGGACGCCGCTGCCCGAGGTGCAGGAACAGACGCAGATCCTGGTGCAGATGGCCGAGCAGACGGTGTCGCTCATGGAGCGGCTCGAGTCGATGAAGGGAGTGCAGCCCTTCCTCGACGCCATCGACGCCCTCGAGAGCGAGGGGGACGGCATCTACCGCCGCACGGTGAGCCATCTCTTCAGCGGCGAGTTCGACGCCCTCGAGGTGCTGCGCTGGAAGGACATCGTCAATGCCATCGAGCAGGCGCTCAACACCGTCGAGGACATCTCCGACGTGGTGGCCTCGATCGTCCTGAAGCACGCCTAGAGCTTCCCCGGACTGCTCATGGAACTTGGCGTCATCATCGTCGTGGTCGTGGCCCTGGCCTTCGACTACACCAACGGCTTCCACGACGCCGCCAACTCGATTGCCACGGTCGTGTCGACCCGGGTCCTCTCCCCTCGATCGGCGGTGGCCTGGGCCGCCTTCTTCAACTTCGTCGCCTTTCTCGTCTTCGGTACCCACGTGGCCAGCACCATCGCCAAGGACGTCGTCCTCCAGGACGTTCTCACCATCGGCGTGATCTTCTCCGGCCTCATCGGTGCCATCGGCTGGAACCTCATCACCTTCTGGCTAGGGCTGCCCACGAGCTCTTCGCACGCCCTGGTCGGGGGCATCGCGGGCGCGGCCGTGGCCCGCTTCGGGGGTCATGTCCTGGTAGAGGAAGGGCTGCGCAAGATCGGCGTGTTCATCGTGCTGTCGCCCCTCATCGGCCTGGCCCTCGGCCTGATCCTCACCCTCGTGATCTTCCGGCTGTTCCACCGGGTCCACCGGGTCGAGGCCTTGAACAAGGGCTTCCGGCGGGCTCAGCTCATCTCGGCTGCCGCCTTCAGCCTGGGCCACGGCGCCAACGACGCCCAGAAGACGATGGGGGTCATCCTCGCCGTCCTCATCGCGTCCGGCCACGTGGCCAAGGATGGTGGCGTGCCCCTCTGGGTCGTCCTCGCAGCCCACACCGCCATCGGCCTCGGCACCCTGAGCGGGGGGTGGCGCATCGTCAAGACCATGGGCTCGAAGATCACCCGCCTCCAGCCCGTGGGGGGCTTCGCGGCCGAGACCGCCGCCGCCGTGACCTTGTTCTTCACCTCGGCCAACGGCATCCCGGTGTCGACCACCCACACCATCACCGGCGCCATCGTCGGCGTGGGCAGCGCCCGCCGCTTGACCGCCGTCCGATGGGGTGTGGCGGGACGGGTCGTGTGGGCCTGGGTGATCACCATCCCCGGGGCCTTTGTGATCGCCGCGACCTGCTCGTTGATCGTGAAGGCGTTCGCCTGATGGACCGCCGGGTGCCGTTCTTCCTCGTCTCGGCGGTCGTCGCCTTCTTGCTCGTCATCCCCTCCCCCGAGAAGTTCCGAGGGATCTGCGAGGTGACGGGTGTCGTCTACATCATCCTCGCCGCCCTCACCGCCCTCGACTCCTTCGGCAAGCCCGACTGAGCTACCCGGCGTCTGGGGGTGGCGCCAGCCAGGGCAGGCCTGCATTCGGTAGGCGCTCGGCCAAGGCGGCCTCGGTGTGCTCGGCCCGGACGCCCCCGCGCAGGCCGAAGAGGTGCTTCGACCACACCAGGTAGACGAGGATGGCCAGGTTGACAACCAGGGCACCGACCCGGACGGCGGTGACCCGAGTGATCAGCTCGTGGATCTCGAAGGGAAGGAACCCGGCGGTCGCCACCGCCGTGAGGTACTCGGCCCAGCGGCGCTCGAGCCAGAGGCCCACCGCCTCTGTTCCCTCGAGCACGCAGTAGGCCGAAGCGGTGAAGATGACGAGGCGGAGCGAGCTGCCGTGCAGGTTGAGGACCCGGTGGATGGTGCGCTCGGTGAAGGTCCGGCCCGTCTGCTGACCGCTGTTGGCCAGGGCGGCCGTCACCGATGACTCGAGGTTGCGGGCGAACGTCTTCAGCGGGCCGAGGTTCAGGTCGAGGATGACGGCAACGGCGGCGACGAGGGCGAAGAGGACAGCGTGCACCGCCCGGTTGACGGCGATGAGCCGCAGCACGATGGCACTGCGCAGCTCGGAGCCGCGGCGGGGCATCGTGACCTCGGCCACGGAGGGGACGGTGGGATAGCGGCGCTCGACGACGTCAGTGGTGTCGAGCCAGACGTCGCACCGCAGGCAGCGGCTGAGGCGCCTGCCGTCGGCTGTCGTGGCGGCCAGTCGGGGGTCGGCGCCCTCGGTCGACTCGGCGTAGGCGGCGGGAGCCACGTGGCCCCGCAGCGAGCAGACCAGGGTCTCGGGGTGCCACCGGGTCTGCCGACCCGTCCCCGGGTCGCCGCCGAGACGGCGGGCTCCCTTGGTCACACGTGGTAGCGGTCGGTGATCAGGAGGTCGAGGTGCTCGGCCACCCACTCCGAGGTCCGCTGGAGCCCCTCCTCGAGGCTGACCTCGGGCTGCCACCCGGCCCACTCCCGGGCCCGCGTGTTGTCGCACAGCAGGCGCTCGACCTCGCTGCCCGCGGGCCGCACCCGGTCGTCGTCGACCACCACCCGGGCCGGGCGCCCGGTGAGCTTGATGAGCAGCTCGACCAGGTCACCAACCGAGATCTCGCGACCCGACCCGATGTTGACCACCTCACCCAAGGCCAGGTCGCAGTCGGCGATGGCCAGGAAGCCGGCCACGGTGTCGGTGACGAAGTTGAAGTCCCGAGTCGGCGTCGTGGTTCCCAGCTTGATCTCGGGCGCCCCGGCGTGGAGCTGGCTGAGGATGGTCGGGATCACGGCTCGGGTCGACTGCCGGGGGCCGTAGGTGTTGAAGGGTCGGGCGACCGCCACCGGCAGCTCGAAGGCGTGGAAGAACGACAGCGCCATCATGTCGCCGCCGATCTTCGAGGCCGAGTAGGGCGACTGCGGCTGCAGAGGATGGTCCTCGGAGATGGGGACGGTGATGGCCGTGCCGTAGACCTCGCTGGTCGAGGTGTGCACCATCCGGCCCACGCCGGCCCGAGCGCAGGCGTTGGCCACGTTGTACGTGCCTTGCACGTTGGTCTGCACGTAGCTCTCGGGCGCCACGTAGCTGTAGGGGATGCCGATGAGGGCGGCCAGGTGGAAGACCACGTCCCGTCCGTCGACGGCCTGCTCGACCCGGCGGGCATCGCGGACGTCGCCAGGGAGGATCTCGACGTCGTCGCGGACCTCGCTGGAGTCGAGCCAGCCCGTTTGGCCGAAGGCGTTGTAGTAGGTGAGGGCAGCCACCTCGGCTCCCTCTCGCACCAGGCGCTCGACCAGGTGGCAGCCGATGAAGCCCTCCCCACCGGTGACGAGGACCCGCCGTCCGCTCCAGCTCATCTCGCTACTCCTCTTCGCCCGTGGCGAACTCGAGCAGCACCCGCTCGAACTCCTCGGGGCTGCCGATGTCGGCCCATCGCTCGAGGATGGGGAACACGTTGACCGGCATGCCCTCGGCGATGACGTCGGCCACCAACTCGTCCATGCCGTAGTGCACGTGTTGAGGGACGAACCGCATCACCTCGGGCTCGAGCACGTACATGCCGGCGTTGATGAGATCCCGGCGCGATGGCTTCTCGTCGATCGACAGCAGGTGGTGCTCGGCCAGCCGCAGCACGCCGAAGCGGATGTGGGACAGGTGCTCGAAGCCGGTGATGGTCAGGGCGCCGCCGTGGTGCCAGTGGTAGTCGAAGAGAGCCGAAAAGTCGACGGT
>JAUTXA010000066.1 GCA_030838265.1 Actinomycetota bacterium
AGGAGCACCACGGGGATGTCCCGGATGCCCTCGGTCTTCTTCTCGTAGTCGGCGAAGCCGGGACGGTCGATCTTTTGCTTGGCCCAGATGGGCTCGCGCTCGTCGGCCTCGAGGACCCGAGCCCTGACCTTCAAGCGCTCGGTGCCGATCTCGACCTCAACCTCGGGATGGGCAACCAGGTTCAGCACCCAGTGGGGGTCGACGGGGGCGCCGCCCTTCGAGCCGAACACGGCAAAGGCGTCACCGACCGCCTGGTACGCGAGGGGGTGGATGCGCTCGGTCCCCGATCGGGCTCCGATGTCGTGGAGCAGCAGCATGGGCAGACCCTCGAACGGGCCACCCACCCGGCCCTCGTTGGCCCTGAACTCTTCAACGATCGGCTCGTTCCACTGGCTCACCTCGGTCATGTCCCCTCCAGCGCATCGGGCCGACTCGGTATTCCGGCCGCCGCCTACCATTCGGTAGATGGCCGAGCCGGCAACGAGCGAGCGCATCCTCAACGCCGCCCTGCAATCGTTCGCCACCCGCGGCTACGAGGCCACATCGCTCGACGCGGTGGCCAACGTCCTGGGCATCCGCAAGCAGACGATCCTCTACTGGTTCCCCAGCAAGGAAGCCCTCCTCGACGCCGTCATCGACCGGGCGGCGTGCGACCTGGCTTCGACGCTCGAGCGGACCCTCGAGCGGGCCGGCCCCGGCTGGGAACGCATCGACGCCATCGTGAAGTCGGTCTTTCGCCTTGGCGCCCGCCAGCCCGAGCTCCTGGGCCTGGTGCGCGAGGTGAGCCGCCTCGGCCCCCCGCCCGCGACGCGCCTGATGAGCCAGCTCGAGCCCCTCGTCGACCGAGCCACCGGTTTCCTCCGAGCCGAGATGGAGGCCGGCACCATGCGCGCCGCCGAGCCTCGCCACGTCCTGCTCGCCGCCTACTCGATGGTGATCGGGATGGTGACCGAGGTCGAGGTCATGCGCGCCCTCGGCGAGGAGCCCTCGGCCCGCTCGCTGATCAAGCGCCGGGCCGAGCTGTTGCGCTTCCTGCGCTCGGCCCTCGCCGTGCCCGTCTGATCTCGCCTTACCGGGGCTTGCGCCGCTTCTTCTTCTTGCTCCGGGGGTGGGGCTTGGCCCGACCACCCTCGGGTGCGGCATCGTCCGTCCCGACCTCGGCGTCGTCGTCGTCGTCGTCGTCGCTGTCGTCGGGCGCGGGGCCGGCCGCCTCCTGCTCGCGGCGAGCCCGGTAGAGCAGCACGAGGCCGAGCACGTAGAACGGGCCGCCGGCGATGAAGAGAAAGTTCCATGGGCCGAAGCCGACGAGGACAGCGCCCACCGCCACCACCAATCGATTGCCGGTGAAGGTGGAGGCGGCCAGCAGGGCCGAGAACACCAAACCCAGCGCCAGGTGACTGGGGCTGTGCAGCGAGAGGTTGAGAGCGGTGAAGCCGACCGCGGCGGCGCCGGCACCGAGCAGGGCCCATCGCCTCTCGGCGGGCTGCAGGGTGGCGCCGGCGTTGCGCCGGAGGTTGCTCAGTCCCGGCTGTCTTGCAGGCGCCACGGCCGGACCGTCACCACCGTCTCGTCCGGTTGGTTGGGCTCGACGTGCACGTCGACGGGGGCGTCGGGGTCGTTGGGGTCAGACGGGGCCGGCATCTGGATCGAGGGCTGCTTCTTGCGGGGGTCGAGGGCTTGCTGGAAGCCCAGCGCCAGGCCGGTGACCAGGGCGCCGATGGCCGAGCGCTTCCGCCACGCCTCGACCTTGGGAGGCAGGTGGAGCGACCCGGCGTCACCGTCGGTGACCTCGTCCGCTGGTCGTTCGCGCTCGTCCTCCACCGGGCCAGGGTAGAAGAATTCCCGTGCGTTCCTGACGGCGCGCCGCCAGACTTCGGCATGGCGAATCCCTACTGGCCGTTCTTCGACCTCAAGGTGCGCACGCCGCTCGTCGAACTTCGCGTCCCTGACGACGACGACCTGGTGGAGTTGGCGAACCTGAGCGCCAAGGGGGTCCACAGCCCCGACTTCATGCCCTTCAACATCGCCTGGTCGATCGTGCCGTCGCCCGACCGCGAGCGGGGGGTTCTGCAATGGGCCTGGCGCCAGCGAGGTGCGCTCAGCCCCGACGACTGGCGCCTCGAGTTCGTCGTGGTCAAGGACAGCCAGGTCATCGGGGCCCAGGGGTTCGGGGCCCAGAGGTTCAGTCTCACCCGGGTCATCAACTCAGGGTCGTGGCTGGGTCTCGCCCACCAAGGCCAGGGTGTGGGCAAGGAGATGCGCCAGGCCATGCTCCACCTCGCCTTCGAAGGCCTCGGCGCCGAGGTCGCCTACAGCGCCGCCTTCGACGACAACCTGGCGTCGATCGGCGTCTCGCGGTCGGTGGGCTACGAGGACAACGGCGACGAGCTCAGCCCCCGCGGTGAGGACGCTGTGGGTCGACACATCCGCTTCAAGATCGACCGCCAGCGCTGGCTCGAGCGCCGTCGCGACGACATCGAGATCGTCGGCCTCGATCCTTGCCTCCCCCTGTTGGGTATCACTGCCGCGGCAGGGACGTGACCTCGGCCACGGCGCGGCGCAGGCCGTTGGTGAAGGCGAGCACGAGTGCGATCGCCGCCCCGCCCACGACCACGACCGTCACCGATGTGGCGTCAGCCAGCTGCCCGAAGACGAGGAGCCCGATGGGGACGGTGCCACCGAAGCCCATGATCCAGAGGGCCATGACCCGTCCCCGGACGGCGTCGGCCAGATGCTCCTGGAGCAAGGTCGACAGCGCCGTCACGGTGGCGAAGTAGAAGAGGCCGACGAGGAAGACGATCGGGTAGGCCGCCGTCAGGTTGTGCAGGAAGCCGAAGATGGCCAGGAACCCGGCGAAGACGAGAAGGCCGACGCGCACGATCTGCTCGCGGCGGGCCCTGACGAGAACAGTGCCCACGGAGACGGCGCCGAACGCGGCCCCAAGGCCGAAGCAGGCGTAGAGCACGCCGTAGGCCGTCGACTTCACCGGATTGGCGATCCCGAGGTTGCGGGCGGCCAGCACCGGCATCAGGCCGATGAAGGGCAGCGAGAAGAACGAGATGGTGGTGATGGTGATGAGGATCCGCCCGACAAGGCGGTCGCGCTTGGCCTCGCGGAAGCCACCGACCAACCGCGACAGGCCCCCTCCGCCGTGGGGCTGGACGGGCACCGGGGGCAGTCGGACGACGAGCAGGGTGCCGATGGCGAACAGATAGGTGAGGGCGTTGATGGCGAAGACGCCCGGCACGCCGACGAACGGAAGGATGATGCCGCCGATGGCGGGGCCGATGACCCGCGACAGGTTCATCTGTACCGACTGGAGCGAGACGGCCCCGCTGAGGTCCTCCCGCTCGACCAGTTGGGGAAGGACGGCCGAGAAGGCCGGCGCGTTGATGGCGTTGCCGATCCCGATGGCCAGCACGCAGGCGAAGAGCAGGCCTTGGGACGGATGGTGGGCGGCGACCCAGGCCAGCACGAACGACACGACCATCTGCTCGGTCTGGGCGGCGACCAGCACGCGCCGGCGGTCGAAGGCGTCGGCCAAGGCTCCGCCCACGATCGACAGGAGGAGCAGGGGCCCCAGCTGAGCGAAGCCGATGATGGCGACGAAGCCGGCCGACTTGGTGAGGTGGTAGGCGAATGCGCCGAGGGCGATGTTCTGCATCCATGTCCCGATGTTCGAGGCCATGGCTCCGAGCCAGACGACGCGGAAGTCGCGGTGACGGAGGGCGGCCATCGCCGTCCCCCGAATGGGGCGGTCGCCCTCGAGGAGGGCATCCTCGGTCTCCTCGACCTCGACCGGCCACTCCCTCGAACGCATCCTGTTGACCGTATGGGGAGTGCGCCGGCTCTGCGAAATCAGGGATCGATCACTACGCCGGGGTTGAGCGTCTTGGCCGGATCGAGGGCCGCCTTCGCTGCCCGCAGGGCGGTGGCGAACAGGTCGGGCCGTTGCTGGTCGTACCAGGGCCGGTGGTCGCGACCCACGGCGTGGTGGTGGGTGATGGTGCCACCCGCGTCGATGAGCGCCTGGGCGGCCGCCGCCTTGATCTCGGCCCACTGGGCCAGCTGGCGGCCGGGGCGGCTGGGGGCGATGACGGTGAAGTACGGAGCGGGCCCGTCGGGATAGACGTGGGTGAAGCGGCAGGTGACCCACCCACCACCGCAGATCTCTTGGAGTGCCTTCTCGACCGCGGTCGTCACCGCCGCGTGCAGCTCGTCGAAGCCCGACCATGGCACGGCGGTCTCGAACGTCTCGGCGATGCACCCGAGGGCGATCATGGCGTCCCGCCCGTAGGGGGCCCGCAGGAACGACGACCGCCAGGCGCCGGCCGCTCCTTCGGTCGACGACGAGCGGATGCCGTCGGGGATGGTGCCGCCCGCGTCCTGGCAGATCTCGGCGGCGCGACGCATCCACGGGTCCACCGGATGATCGGCTGACTCGAAGCCGAGCACCAGCAACGCTGACCCGTCACTGACGCCGGCCGAGGTCATGGCCTCGCCCGGGTCGAGGACGCGGCAGTTGGTGGGAAAGAGGGCGGCTTGGCTGACCAGGCGGGTGGCGGCGACGGCGGCCGAGAGGGTGGGGAAGTGGACGCCGGCCGAGCTCTTGAAGCGGGGACGGTCCTGGATGCGCATCCAGGCCTCGGTGATGACGCCAAGGGTCCCTTCGGAGCCGAGCACCATGCGATCAGGCGACGGCCCCGCGCCCGACCCGGGAAGGCGGCGGGACTCCATGACCCCGCTCGGTGTCACCGTGCGGATGGACTCGGTCAGGTCGTCGATGTGGGTGTAGACGGTGGCGTAGTGGCCGCCGGAGCGGGTGGCCAGCCAACCGCCGAGGGTCGAGAACTCGAAGCTCTGGGGGAAGTGGCGAAGCGTGTAGCCCTGGGGCCGCAGCTGCTCTTCGAGGACGGGGCCGAGAGCGCCGCCCTGGATGCGCGCCGCCCGGCTCACGGTGTCGATTTCGAGGACCCGATCGAGACGGGTCAGGTCGATGGAGACGACGCCGGCATAGCCGTCGGCCCACTCGCCGCCGCCGTCGACCCCGCCGACAACCGACGAGCCGCCGCCGTAGGGCACGGCCGCGGCGCCAGCCGACGCGCACCAGTCGAGGAGGCTGGCGACGTCGGCCTCGTCGTTGGGGTAGGCGACCAGATCGGGAGGGTGGGGGAGATCGCCCTCGAAGCCCCGGACCGTGTCGCGGAAGCTCTTTCCGTAAGTGTGGGAGGCCCGGTCGAAGGTGGCGTCGGAGCACAGCTTGGCCAGGGCGCCCGGCGCGACGAGGCGGGGCTCGGGAAGATCGAGGTCGCCGAGTTTGGCGGGGCGGCGCGCCTGCAAGCCCTCGAACCCGGGCCGGGTCGCCAGCGCCGCGCCCAGGTTGGTCGCCTGCTCGGGGGTGAGGGCCTCGTCCTCCCAGCCCCATCCCCACCACGAACGCCTGCGGTCACCCACGGCGCTGACGGTAGCCAGGCGCGGAGCGACGTGACAGTTCTCCCCTCTATGCGAGGAGAACCGTCACGTCAGCGCAGCTTCGTGCGTCGCTACTTCTTGAACTTGTCGGTGATCGAGTCGACGACGTCCTTGGCCTTGTCCTCGAACTGCTCGACCTTCTCCTTGGCCTTGCCCGCAAACTGGTCGGTCTTGCCCTCGCGCTTCAGGTCGTCGTTGTTGGTCAGGTCACCGACAGCTTCCTTGGCCCGGCCCTTGAGATCGTCCTTCTTGCCTTCCATCGTTCCTGCCTCCTCTGTTCGGGTGCCGTACATACCTACCCGGCAAGAGGACGAGGAAACGGCGCCTCGGTGGGCGCGGCGAGGAGGAGCCGAGCACCGAGGTTGGCGTCAGGTTCGACCTCGAAGACCTCGTCACCGATGGCGACGGCGTCGGCCACGTGGCGGGGCTGCGCCACGGCGAAGGCGAGGTGGTGGACGCGACCCGCTCGCTCGCCGACCCAAGCCGCCACCGCCGATGCCGTGCTGGTGGCCTCGAGCAGACGGACCCGTCCCGGGCCGGGCCAGGCCAGGTCGACCCAGCGCAGATCGTGGTCGGCGCCTCCGTCGATCTCCTTGCCGCCGAGCAGCTCGACGAAGAGGCGCAGGCCTTCGTCGAGGTCGGCGACCGCATGGCCGACGTGGACCAGGCGAGCGGGCTCGTCGAGGCGCGAGGCGGGGAAGCCCTCCGGAGGCGAGCTTTGCCACGAGCCGGCGGCCTGGGCCAGCTGCACCACCACGCCGGGGGCGTCCTTGGGGTGGATGAAGGCCTCCTTCCACTCCGGGTAGTCGATGTTCACGTTCACGGGCCGGTAGCCGGCGGCCTCGACCAGCTCGAGAGCGAGGGCGATGTCGGCGACCTTGAAGGTCAGGTGGTGGGGGCCGGGCCCGCTGCGGTCGAGGAAGCGACGGAGGAAGTCGTTGCGTTCGACCGCGTACGGCTCGAGGACCTCGACCTTCATGCCGTTGGCGTACCGGACCTGGGCCGCGGAGAAGCCCGTCTCGGCCCCTCCCGCCAGCCATTGGCCACCGAGGTCACCGGCGTAGCGGGGCCAGGCCGAAGCCTGCTCCTCGACGGCGACGGCCACGTGGTCGAGATCGATGTCAGGGATGGCGGACATGACCGCATGGTGTCCCACGACCTGGAAAGTCTGCGAGTCGTAGGCTCGAACGCCATGGACTTCCGCCAAGAAACCGTCGCCGGGTTGGCCGAGCAGGTCGCGGCAGGAAAGGTGTCCTCGAGAGAGCTCGTGCAACACGCCCTCGATCGCATCGACGCCCTGAACGGTGAGATCAACGCCTTCGTCGCCGTCGACGGCGAGCGGGCCCTCGAGCAGGCCGCCATCGTCGACGAGCGCATCGCCCGGGGCGAACAGGTTGGCGATCTGGCCGGCATCCCCATCGGGGTCAAGGACCTCGAGGACGCGGCCGGGTTCGCCACGGTGAAGGGCTCCGCTGTGTTCGCCGGCGACGGACCGGTCGCCGCTGACTCGGCCCTGGTCGCCCGGCTCAAGGACGCCGGGTGCATTGTCCTGGGCAAGACCAACACGCCGGAGCTGGGCTGGACGGCGCAGACCTACAACCCGACGTTCGGCATCACGCGCAACCCGTGGAACCCGGCCCACACCCCGGGCGGGTCGTCGGGCGGCAGCGCAGCGGCGATCGCCAGCGGCATGGTGCCGCTGGCCACCGGAAGCGACGGCGGTGGCTCGATCCGCATCCCGTCCGCCTTGTGCGGTCTCTCGGGGTTCAAGCCGTCGCTGGGCCGGGTCCCCGGTGGCGGGCCACATCCCCCTGACTGGCAGCACCTGTCGACCAAGGGACCGATGGCCCGGACGGTCGGCGACATCGCCCTCGCCCTCGATGAGGTCATCGGACCAGACCCAACTGACCTGCGCTCGCTGCCGATGCCCGAGGCGTCGTGGCAGGGCGCGGTCGACGAGCCCCACGTCCCCATGAAGGTGGCCTGGTCACCGACCCTCGGCTACGCCGAGCCCGATGCCGAGGTACGGCGACTCTGCGAGGCGTCGCTACGGGCCCTCGAGGCGCTCGGGGCCGAGGTCGTCGAGGTCGGGACCGTGTTCGACGAGGATCCGCTGCTGCCCTGGCTGACCCTCTCGTCCACCTACAACCTGCGCACGCTCGAGGCGGTGCGGGGCACCGACGCGTGGGACAACATCGACCCGATGCTGGCCATGCTCGTCGAGCGGGCCGCCTCGTTCTCGGCCCTCGACCTGGTCAACGCCGAGGACGCCTGCCATCGCCTCAACGTCCGCCTCGTCGAGCTGTTCCACGACGTCCGTCTCTTGGTGTGCCCGGTGACGGCCTGCGCCGCGCCCAAGTGCGGCGAGGCCGGCATCGTGAACGGCGCGGCTGACATCGCCTGGGTGAAGTACACCTACCCCTTCAACATGACCCGGTCGCCCGCCGGCACCGTGCCCGTCGGGCTGACGGCCGACGGGCTGCCGGTCGGTCTGCAGCTTGTCGGCCCCCAGCACGGCGACATGGTGGTGCTGCGGACCATGGCCGCCCTCGAGGCTTCGCTGGGCCTCGAGGCCTTGGCCCCTATCGGCTGAGGAGCGTCTCGAAGAGGGCGAGGTGCTCGGCCACCATGCGGTCGGTCGAGAAGTGGCCCTCGACGACGGCCCGGCAGTCACGGCGATCGAGGGTGTCGACTCGTCCCAGGGCGTCGGCCATCTCAGCCTCGTCCGCGCAGAGGAACCCCGTCCGCCCGTGGTCGATGACCTCGGGGGCCGAGCCCTCGGGGAAGGCGAGCACGGGGGTGCCGCAGGCGAGGGCCTCGATCATCACCATGCCGAAGGGCTCGTTCCAGCGGATGGGGAAGAGGAGGGCGCGGGCGCCGGCCAGGAGCTCGAGCTTGACGTCCTGCTCGACCTCGCCGAGGTACTGGGTGTCGGGCCCGAGCTCGGGCTCGATGACCTTCTCGAAGTAGGAGACCTCTTCGGGCGTGCGCATCTTGGCCGCCATCTTCAGCGGCACTCCTGCCTTCCTCGCCGCCGCCACGGCCCGGTGCGCACCCTTGTCGGGCGACATGCGACCGAGGAACAAGGCGTAGCCCCCGTTGCCATCGCCGATGGGGAACTGGTCGACATCGAGGCCGTGATGGATGACGGCGGCCACCGGGAGCTCAGGTGCGCTGGCCCGCTGTGAGTTCGAGATGGCGACGAGGCTCACCCGCTCGGCCATGCGGGCGTAGACGGTGCCGAACTCGTCGTCGAGAGGACCGTGGATGGTGCTGGCCACGACCGCCTTTGGGGTGCGCTCGGCGTAGAAGGGGCCGAGCATGGTGTGGTCGTGGATGACGTCGAAGTGGCGCGCCGCCTCGTACCCGGCGATGACATGCCTCAGCTCGGGGACGGTGGCCCCGATGCGCGAGCCCTCGGACCGTTCGAGCAGGAACTGCTTCGGCACCGGGCACGTCGACTCACCCGTGGTGAAGAGCATGACCTCATGGCCCGCTCGCTCGAGCCCGACGCAGAGCCGGTCGAGCACCGCTTCGATTCCGCCGTAGAGGCTGGGCGGGATCGGCGCCCACGGGGGTGCGATCACAGCAATCCTCATGGCCACTGTTTTACCGCGCTGATCGGCGCGTCTCCCGCCGAGCTGACCCGCCCCTAGGGTTGATGGGGTGACCGACGACCTGCCTGACGCTCCATGGGCTCTGGCCGGCGAGTGCTTCGTCGGCTTGGCCCGTCGCCGTCGGCCGGTCGAGCTCCCGGCCGGGCTGCACGCCCTTCCCGGCCTGCCTCGGATGATCAGGGCGACCAGCTACACCGACTCGCCCGTCGGCCCCTTCATCGAGCTGGTCGTCGCCGAGCCCGCCCATCTGGGCCTGCGCCCGGGGTGGGCCACGGTGTCGATGGCCGTGTCGAACCAGGACGCGCGGCTGGCCGGCCGTCTGTCGTGGGGCTACCCGACCGAGCTGGCCACCCTGACGTGGCACGGCGACGGCCGGAGCCGCCAGCTGGTCTGGGAAGAGCGCGAGTTGGTGATCACGGCCTCGTTGGTCGAGCCCCCGCTGCCCCTGCTGCTGCCCGTCCTCGGCCTGCAACGGAGAGCCGATGGGCCGGTCGTCGTCCCCGGTCGCCTGCGGGGCATCGCCCGCTACGCCAAGGTCGAGGTCAAGGTGCCCGACGGCAACGGAGCCCTGTCGCTGCTGGCCGGTCGCCACGCCGGGCTCGCCATCTCCGGGCTGAAGCTGCTGCGCCGTCCCTCCCGTCGACCTACCGGCCTGTTGGCCACCTTGAGCGCCCCACTGCGGGCCCCTGACCCCGGCCTGCCGATCGACGGCGCCGCCACTCGCACCACGTCGGCGGCGCGAGCCGAGCCTGTAGAGTGCGTGACCCCGGGCGCTTAGCTCAGCTGGTTAGAGCGCAGCCTTCACACGGCTGAGGTCGAGGGTTCGAGTCCCCCAGCGCCCACTTAGCCCGGCACGGCTGCGCCCACGGTCACGCGGGCGATGCAAACGACGTTGCCTGGCGGCGCCTCCACGGCGACCTTGTCAAAAGGACCGTCGGCGACGAAGTAGAAGGCGCGGACCCCGCCTGCCTCAAAGTGAGCTCGGACTGAGGTGTTGCCACTCGAGATCCGCCCGTCACCCGAGCGGCCGATGAAATAGATGACCTCAACGACGAGGTGCTTCCCGGTGGCGAGCACGTCAAGGCCGATCGCCGTCGCGCCAGCCCCGACGGCGTAGCCGCAGTCCTTCGCCGGTCCCGGCCTGGCGTGAACGGCGTAGGTCAGTGCGACGGGGCGGGGAACTCCGAGGTCGTCGAGCACCATCAAGTCGGCCGTCGGGAGGTCGAACTTGGGCCGCGGGCGTGTGACGCCGATGACTCGAGATGCTCGCCAGTCGGGACCGAACAGGGGACTCAGCACATCGGCGGGTACAGCACCGTCGAAGAGCACGAGGCCGGGGTTTCGTTTGATGGCGGAGGTAGCGGAAGCCACGAATCTGCGATCTGCCGCGTTCTCATGCAGGGACGTCGACATCGCGGTGGTGAACACCGCTCCGACAACGAGGATGGCGGCCAGTCCGAGCGCGACCAACTCGCCGTCGGACCATGTGGAGGGGCGCTCCGGGGGCGTCGATGCAGAGTCCGACTCGCCCTTGAGAGGGAGAAGAGCGAGCGCTCCGCACAGCGCGACGATGGGGACGGCGTCGGCGACAAAGCGGGGGAAGCTCCCGATTCCCGGTCCCCAGGCATGGAGGCGGGCTACGGCGAGCAAGCCCACGTCGAGCACGAGGTAGAGGCCGAGCACTACCCAGGCGATGGTCGCTCGTGATCCTCGGCGGGCGACGCTCGTGCCGACCGCGAGGGCCACCAGTCCAAAGGCGAGGACCAGCAGGGTGGGCGACGGCGTGTTGACCTTGCCCAGGTGACTGTTCCACGGACCGCCGAAGATGCCGGGCAGGAGCACGTTCACGATCATGCGATGGGCGAGGTCGACGGTCTGCGAGCTGGCGAGTTGGGACCCCGTCGTGGTCGTCTGCGTCGCCGACGCCGGTGCGTTCAACGTGTACACGAGGGCGTAAGCGGCCGCCGCCGCGATATAGGTGCTCCACAGCCACCAGTGACGCCTGACGGTGCGCACCACGCGCTGTGGCAGGGAGCCGCTTGAAGACAGGGCGATGCTGAATCCGAACAGGACGAGGATCAGGACGACGGCCTTCTCCCAGAACAAGACGCCGACGGCCACCCAGGCCAGTGCGAGCCATGCATGTCGCCGGACGCCGGTCTGCACGAAGCGAACCTGGCGATCAACCGACGCGAAGAGCACGACAAAGAACGGGGTGAGTTGCAGCGACACGGCCCACCACAGCGTCGACACGAAGACCAACGGTGAGAGCGCGTAGAGGGCGAACGGCACCAACAACAAGATGCTGTGATCGAACAGCCGGACGAGGACCCGCCAGAGCAGCGCAACAGAGAGAGCTTGAAGAACGAGGAGGGGGATCACGGCCACCGTGTAGTTCAACGGAGCGATGCGAGTGACGAGCCAGATCAGCAAGAACTGGCCGGGCATGATGTGCACCCCCGCGTGCCGGGCGAACAGATAGCTCAGGCTCAGGGAGTGATGGGCGGCGCTGTAGATGAAGATGAAATCGTCCTGTGTGAAGTAGCCCCGAAGCGTCGCCCACGAGTGCCAGGCCACAGAGGTGACGCCGATGGCGAGCGCGCCCGCGG
>JAUTXA010000068.1 GCA_030838265.1 Actinomycetota bacterium
GTCAGCGGCCACACGATCTGCCTGCAGAACACCCTCGACGAGTCGACCATCGAGGGAGCCACCACGATCGTGCACGGCGGTACCCACAAGCCGACGATCGAGGAGCGCGACGGCATCCTGTTCATCAACCCCGGCAGCCCCAGCCTCTCCGAGCAGCCCAGCGTCGGCCTTCTCGAAGTGGTGGGCGACAGCATGACGGGCCGCATCGTCGAGCTGTGACGGTCACCCCCGAATAGCCGAAACCGGTGCAGTAGGGTGCCCCCGTCATGCCTCTGCCCCCCTTCCCAACGACGGACGACCCTGGCCCCAACTTCGGCGAGCTGCTGCGCCGGGTCCTCGGGGAGCGGGCCGTGCCGACAGCCAATGCCCGCGACTTCGTCGACACCCACGCCACCACCATCTCGGCCGTCCGCTACGCCGACGGCGTGATCATGGCCGGCGACCGCCGGGCCACGGCAGGGTCCACCATTGCCCAGCGCACCGTCGAGAAGGTCCACCCCGCCGACCGCCACTCCGGCGTCGCCATCGCCGGCTCCGCAGGGTTCGGGCTCGACATGATCAAGATGTTCCAGCTCCAGCTCGAGCACTACGAGAAGCTCGAGGGCAGCCCCCTCAGCCTCGAAGGGAAGGCCAATTACCTGGCCACCATGGTGCGCGAGCACCTCGGCCTGGCCTTCCAGGGCTTCGTCGTCGTGCCCCTCTTCGCCGGCTACGACCTCAAGCGCCAGCGGGGCCGGATCTTCACCTATGACCCCACGGGCGGACGTTACGAGGAGGCCGAGTTCCACGCCGACGGGTCGGGCGGACGGGACGCCCGGACGGTGTTGAAGCTGGGCTATACCGAGGGCATGGCCCGCGAGGCCGCCATCGAGCTCGCCGTGCAGGCCCTCTACGAGGCGGCCGACGAGGACTCAGCGACGGGCGGGCCCGACGTGGTGCGCGGCATCTACCCCACGGTCGCCACCATCACCAACGCTGGTTTCGAGCGAGTGGGCGAGGCTGAGGTAGCCGAGCGCTTCGGCGCCCTCATCACCCGCAAGACCGAAGAGGGGCATGTCAGGTGAGCGAGCGCAGCGAGCGAACAATCAGGACAGCGCTCCGCGAGCGGCCAGCCCACGGAACCACCCAGATCAGCAGCGCGGGACGAAGGGGGCTGGCGAAGTGAGCATGCCCTTCTACGTCGCCCCCGAGCAGTTGATGAAGGACAAGGCCGACTTCGCCCGCAAGGGCATCGCTCGGGGCCGCTCCCTGCTCGCCACCGTGTGCGACGTCGGGATCCTGATCTGCGCCGAGAACTCGTCGGCCACCCTGCACAAGATCGGCGAGATCTACGACCGCATCGCCTTCGCCGGTGTCGGCAAGTACAACGAGTTCGATCAGCTCCGGCAGGCCGGCGTCCGCAACGCCGACGTCAAGGGCTTCCAGTTCTCCCGCGAGGACGTCAACGCCCAGTCCCTGGCCAGCTGGTACGGCCAGGTCATCAACCAGATCTTCACCCACGACATGAAGCCCCTCGAGGTCGAGATCCTGATCGCCGAGGTGGGCAGTGGCGGACCCGACGCGCTGTATCACATCCTCTACGACGGGACGATCCTCGACGAGGCTCAGTCCACCGTCCTCGGGGGCGACTCCGAGGCCATCGCGGCGCGCATGGACGAATCGTTCACCGAGGGCTGGGATGTGGCGGGCGCCCTGAAGGCGGCCGTCGCCGCTCTGAGCGGGCCCGAGAGGTCGATCCCCGCCGCCGACCTCGAGGTGGCACTGCTCGAACGGGATTCCGAGCGCCGCTCCTTCCGTCGTCTGGGCGACGACGAGGTCACCTCTCTTTTGGCCTAGGGCGCACGCCCGCCAGCAGGTACCTCGTCGTCCATTGGGGCAGGTTGGCGATGGCCGGGAAGAGGGCGGCCCGCCGGGGCAAGCGGACGAAGGGCCGATCCTTCTGCACCGCCGACACCACCGCCTGAGCCACCTCGGGGGCACTGAGGCGGCGCAGGAGGCGGATGTTGAACATGCGCTGGAAGCTGGCCGCGGTCGGGCCATAGCCGTCGATGTTGGCCAGCATGTCGGTCGTCACCGGACCCACCTCGACGGCGGTGACCCCCACGGGCATCCCGGCCAGGTCGAGAGCCAGTCCTGTCGTCAGCCGGGTGAGCGCCGCCTTGGTGGCCGCATAGGGGGCCAAGCCCGGGAACGCGGCCACGCCGGCCATCGACGAGATGTTGACGACGTGGCCCCGCCCTCGATCGATCATCCCGGGGAGGACCTGCCGTATGAGCTCGGCCGGCGCCAGCAAGTTGGTCCGGAACAGCCTCTCGAGATCATCGGAGGCGAGGTCGCCGTAGAAGCCGCTGGAGTCGATCCCCGCGTTGTTGACCAACACGTCCACCGGGCCGCCGGACGCTTCGACCCGGCCGATGAAGCCGGCGACCGCCTCGGGGTCGCACAGATCGACGGGGTAGGCGGCGCCGGCGAGCGCGGTGGCCAGGGCGAGCAGTGGACCCTCGGATCTTGCCGCCAGGGCCACGACGGCGCCGGCCGCCCGAAAGGCCTCGGCCAGGGCGGCACCAATGCCCCGGGACGCGCCGGTGATGAGGACGCGGCGCCCCTCGAGATCCATCAGTAGTGGAGCATGGTCGCAGCCAGGCCGATGATGGCCATCACGGCGAGGAGGACCATCCACCTCGGTGAGCCGCCGGCGGAACGGTCCGAGCCGTCATCGGTGTGCAGCACATCGTCGTCGAGCGCCAGCTCGAAGATGTGATCGACCTCGTCAGCCAGAAGGAGCTGGCGGGCAGTGTCGAAGTCGTCCTCGTCGACGAGGACCTCGATCTTTCGCGACAGCACCGGATAGGGGGAGCAGGAGACCCCCGTCAGCTCGGTGAGGATGCCGTCGGCCCCGAGTCGCGCCGCCAGGACCCGGGCGTGGAACTCGCCCGTGGCTGTGGTGAGCAACACCATGCGACTCGATCGCATGACTTGAACGGTACCGTGGGGCCGAATGGACCGGCGCATCTTTGGGCTCGAGAACGAGTACGGCGTGACGTGCACCCTCCGGGGTCAGCGCCGTCTCAGCCCCGACGAGGTGGCTCGCTACCTCTTCCGCCGGGTCGTGAGCTGGGGGCGCAGCAGCAACGTCTTTCTCGAGAACGGGGCCCGGCTCTACCTCGACGTCGGCAGCCATCCTGAGTACGCCACCCCCGAGTGCGACTCCATCTACGACCTGGTCGTCCACGACAAGGCGGGCGAGCGCATCCTCGAAGAGCTGGTCGCGTCGGCCGAGAAACGCCTCCGCGAGGAGAGCATCCGGGGCGTGATCTACCTGTTCAAGAACAACACCGACTCGGCCGGCAACTCCTACGGCTGCCACGAGAACTACCTCACCAGCCGGCGCGACGACTTCGGCCACTACGCCGAGGTCCTCATCCCCTTCTTCGTCAGCCGCCAGATCTACGCCGGGGCCGGCAAGGTCCTCCAGACGGCGCGCGGCGCCATGTTCTGCATCAGCCAGCGGGCCGAGCACATCTGGGAGGGCGTCTCGTCGGCCACCACCCGGAGCCGTCCGATCATCAACACCCGCGATGAGCCCCACGCCGACGCCGAGCGCTTCCGCCGACTGCACGTCATCGTGGGCGACTCGAACATGAGCGAGTACGCCACCTTCCTCAAAGTCGGAGCGACGAGCATCCTGCTGCGGATGCTCGAGGACCCGGGCGTCGTGCTGCGCGACATGACCCTCGAGAACCCCATCCGGGCCATCCGCGAGATCAGCCACGACATCACCTGCAAGCGGAAGGTGAAGCTGGCCAACGGCTCGGAGCGCAGCGCCCTCGAGATCCAGGGCGAGTACCTCACCCGGGCCCTGAAGTACCGCGATAGCAAGGGCCTCAGCCCCCTCGAGGATCAAGCCCTCGACATGTGGGAGCACTGCCTCACCGGGCTCGAGAAGGATCCTTTGAGCCTCGACCGCGA
>JAUTXA010000112.1 GCA_030838265.1 Actinomycetota bacterium
TCCTGATCTACGCCCTCACAACCGTGTTCTTCGCCGCCAGCTACCCCCGCCGGGGACAGATCGCGCTCGGCGTCTTCACCGCCCTCGGCTACCTCCTCGCGGTCGGCCCCGGCGCGTGGGGCCCGCACCTCGGCATCTTGTTCGAGCGCATCGGCTTGCTGGGCTGCACGTGCCTGATCGCCAGCTTCCTCTCCCACGAGCTGCTCGAGCAGACCCGCCTGGCGATGGATGCCCGCGAGGAGTCCGACCGCCGGGCCTCGCTGCTGGCCATGGTGGCGGGGGCGGCCCGGGCCATGAGCACGCTCGACCCCGACCGCGTCCTCAACATCGTCGTCGAGTCGGTGCTCGAGCTCGGCTTCGAGAGCTCAGAGATCTGCATGTTCGACGAGCTGGGCAAGAGCTGGGTGCAGGGCTACTTCGGCGGCATCGCCGTCGGTGTCAAGGAGGTCCAGAGCGGTGATGCCGGCCTGGCCGGGGCCGTGTATGCCCAGGGCAAGACGCTGATCATCGAGGACTATGGCTCGTGGACCTGGGGCTTGCTGCCCGTCCGCAAGAGCGGCATCAAGACCGTGATCGGCAGCCCGGTTTGGTCGGGCTCCGACCTCGTCGGCGTCCTCATCGCCGGCGGTGTCGAGCGCCGGGTCGTGCACCCGCATGAGCGCGAGTGCTTTGAGCTCTTGGCCGCCCAGGCCGGCGCCGCCCTCATGAATGCTCGGCGCTACACCGAGCGCGAGGCCTACGAGGAACGACTCAGCCATCAGGCCTTCCACGACGCCCTGACCGGCCTGCCCAACCGGGTGTTGTTCGCCGATCGCCTCGAGCACGCCCTCGACGCCCGCGAACGAGAGCCGGGCGAGGTGGCCGTGCTCTTCCTCGACCTCGACCGCTTCAAGATGGTCAACGACAGCCTGGGCCACGATGTGGGCGACGGCCTGCTGCGCGAGGTCGCCACCCGCCTCCGCGGTTGCCTGCGGCCCGGCGACACCCTGGCCCGCTACGGGGGCGACGAGTTCACGGTGCTGCTCGAGCACTCCGGGGAGGGCCCTGCCGTGCACGTGGCCGAGCGGGTCTTGACCGCCCTGCGCCAGCCCTTCACCTTCGCCTCCAGGTCGTTCTTCGTGAACGCCTCGATCGGCATCGCGGTGACGCGGGCCGCGGGTGACGCCGGCGATCCGCTGCGGGCCGCTGACCTGGCCATGTACCGGGCCAAGGACCGCGGCCGCGACCGTTGGGAGCTCTTCCAGGAGGAGATGAACGACGAGGCCCTGCTCCGGCTCGAGCGCGAGACCGAGCTGCGCCAGGCCCTCGAGCGGCGGGAGTTCGCCCTCGCCTACCAGCCCATCATCGACCTGGTGACGGGGGAGACGACGGGTGTCGAGGCCCTCGTGCGCTGGATGCACCCCGTGCGGGGCGAGGTCAGCCCCAGCGAGTTCGTCCCCCTCGCCGAAGAGACGGGCCTCATCGTCCCCCTCGGCCAGTGGGTGCTCGAGGAGGCCTGCCGCCAGGCCCGCGACTGGCGCCGCCAGGGCCTGCCTTCGGTCACCCTGCACGTCAACCTGTCGGCCGGCCAGCTCCAGCAGAAGGGCTTGGTCGCGCACGTGGCCGACGTCGTGGGACGGGTCGGCATCCCGCCCAGCCAGCTCGTCCTCGAGGTCACCGAGACCATGGTCATGGGCGACGTCGAGGCTGCCATCGAGGTCATGCGCAGCCTGCACCAGCTCGGCATCGGGGTGGCCCTCGACGATTTTGGCACCGGCAACTCGTCACTCAGCCACCTCAAGCGCTTCCCCCTGCGCTCGGTGAAGATCGACAAGTCGTTCATCTCGGGGCTGAGCGCCAGTGGCCCCGATCAAGCGGTCGTGCGCTCGGTGGTCATGATGGCCCGAGAGCTGGGGATGAAGGTCGTCGCCGAGGGCATCGAGACGGCGTCGGAGCTGGAGTCGGCCGCCACCCTCGGATGCGATCAGGGCCAAGGCTTCTACTTCGCCCGGGCCCTGTCGGCTGTCAGCTTTGCCAGCCGGCTCCGGGCCGAGGGCCGGGGGCGCGAGGTGGTCCTGCCCAGGTCCGACATGCGGTTGTCTCCCGGGTCACCTGGCAAAGAAGAGGCCGACGTCAGCGGCTGAGCAGGTGGGCTGACGCCCGCCGGCCGGGGAGCTTCACCACCTCGAGCACGTTGGGCAGCTGCTCTTTGATCTCGTTCTCGTGGGTGACGACCATCACCTGGCGGAAGCGGCCCTTCAGTCGCTCGAGGGCCTGGAGCATGCGGTCTTTGCGGTCGTTGTCGAGGGGGCCGAACACCTCGTCGAGCACCAGGAGGCCAACGGCGCCGCCCGACTGGAAGCGCACGTGCTCGCTGATGGCGACCCGCAGGGCCAGGTTGGCCAGGTCGGTCTCGGAGCCCGAGAAGCGGCCCATGCCGTAGGGGCGACCGGCATCGGAGATGCGGATCTCGTAGGTCTCAGGGTCGACCTCGAGGGTGTCGTACTCGTGGTCGGTGAGCTCGGCGAACAGGTCGGCGGCCTGGGCCGAGAGCCGGGGGCCGACGGTGGCGACGACCGCGTTGCGGAAGGCCTGGAGGAGATCGGACATGCGGCTGAGGTGGCGGGACTCCTCGGCCTCTGTTGCCACCATGGCGTGCTGGGCCTCGGCCTGGGCCACGTTCTTGGCCTGCTGCTCGGCCACGGCTGCCGAGGTGTTGGCCTCGAGCCGGGCCCGCTCGGCCGCGGTCGAGGTCTGGCGGGCCCGGTCGCGAGCATCGTTGCGGGCGATGATGGCTTCGTCGCGAGCGACCCGGTCGTAGCCCAGCGCCTTGAGCTTCTCGCGCAGCACCACCAGCTGTCCTTCGGTATCGGCCGTGATCGACTGCTGGCGGACCAGCTCGGCCTCGGCCACGGCCCGTCGTTCGAGCCGGCCTTCGAGGCGCTGGCAGGCCTGGGCCGCCTCGGTTGCGGTCTTGACGCGGGCCGTGACCTCGGCCAGGTCGGCGTCGGTGGCCGGCCGTCCGAGCTGGGCCACGGCGGCGGCGTGCGTCTCGGCGGCCGCGGTGCGGGCCGCCGATGCCTTTTGGTGCTCGGCCAGCGCGGCGCGGGCCTGCTTGAGAGCGACGGCCGCGGCCGCCGCCGCCTTGGTAGCGGCCGCCCCCTCGGCCCTGGCCGTCTCCCACGCCGACTCGAGCTCGGCCACGCTCTGCTGGGCGGAGGCCACCTCGGCCTGGCGATGGGTCTGCACCTGCTCGAAGGCGGCACCTAGCGCTTGGCCGCACAGGGGGCAGTCGGCATCGCCCGACAGCTCTGCGGTGCGGCTGGCCACCTCGGTGGCCCGGGCCAGGGCTTCGCGGGCGCCGGCCAGCCGGCCCTCGAGCTCGGCGGCCCTCGCCGCCGCCGCCGAGGCGGCATCGGCCAGGGCCTGGGCGCCGTCGTCATCGGGGTCGGGGGGAGCCTCGGTCTCGGGCAACGACGCCAAGCGGTTCGCCGCGGTCACCACCGCTTGGACGTGCTGCAGCTCGAGCTGGGCCGGCTCGAGCTGGTGAGCGAGCGGACGGAGGCGCTCGAGTTCGGCCCCGGCCCCCGACAGCTCGGCCAGCTCGGCAGTCAGTCGCTCGGCACCGGCCTTGGCCGTGTCGTGGGCCGCCCTGATGGTCTTGCCCTCGGCTGTGATGGCATCGTGCTCGCGCTGCACGCCGTCGAGCTCGTCGACCTTGGCTTGCGCCGTGTCGTGGGCCGAGCCGGCCTGGTCGGCCAGAGCCGTGGCCTGGGCGGCCTGGGCGGCGTCGGCCCCGGCCTTGGCCACGGCGTCGGCGTGCGCGGTCTTGGCCGCGTCGACGTCGATGAGGACGGAGCGGGTGCGCTCGACCAGGGTGCGCTTGGCGTTGGCATCCTTGCGGGCCAGGTCGCGGGCCACGTCGAGGGGTGTGATGCCGAGGAGCTTCAGCACCAGGTCGCGGCGCTCGGCCGGACGGTTGGTGCTGAAGGCGGCCAGCTGCTTCTGCTCGGCGAACACGGACGAGCGAAAGGCGACGTCGTCCATCCCCAGCACCGAGTGCATGTAGCGCTGCACCTCGCGCACGCTGGTGGCGACCTGGAGCCCGTCGGCGTGGACCTCGACCTTCACCGTGTTGTTGATGCCGGTGAGGGTGCGGCGCACGACGTAGACGTGGCCCTCGTGCTCGAACTCGACCTCGGTGATGCAGTCGCCGTTGACGCCGGTGGTGCGCACGTCGTCCTTCGAGGTGCGGGTGCGTCCGAACAGGGTCCACGGGATGGATTCGATGAGGTACGACTTGCCCGCCCCGTTGGCCCCCACGATGCCGATGAGCCCGCCGGGCAGCTCGAGGTCGACGGGATCTTCGTAGACCCGGTAGTTGCGGAGGTAGAGACGGGTGATCAGCAACTACTGGTCCTCGATGGCCTTGGCCAGGTACTCGTCGCCCAACGACTTGATGCGGTCGCGGTCGTAGCCGGTGAGGTCGACGCTGGGCTCGTCGAGGTACGAGTGCCACTGGGCGCCCAGGTCCTCGACGTCGGGCAGCTGGCTCGGGCCCGACGCGGTCATGAACGAGGGCTCGAGCTTGAGGTGCAGCGCGGCGCTGGCGGCCTCACGGATCTTCTCGAGGTCGAGCAGCCGGTAGGCCTCGGCGTCGGCGCCCTCGATGTAGAGACGAGCCACCGCCCCCTGGGGGATGGTCGCCACACGGGCCAGGATGTCGGCCTCGAGCTCGGCCGGCGTGCGGCCCAGGCCCAGCACCGTCTCGAGGGTGATGAGCGGTCGTCGCCCGTCGATGGGGACGTGGCGCAACTCGCCCGAGTCGGTGTCGAGCACCACGATGCCCTTGGGCTTGTCGGGGTCGTCGGCGAAGGTGAAGCTGTCGGTCGACCCGGCGTACCAGATGCCCTCGCGAACCTTGGTGTGGAAGTGATAGTGGCCGAGCAGGACGAGGTCGGAGCGCAGGAAGCCGGCGTCGACCTCGATCTCGTTGATATCGCCGTGGCTGGGCTCGACCTGGGTGATGCGGGGGTGGGTGAGGAGAAGGTTGGTGCGGTCGGCGCTGCGGTTGGCGTCGGCCTGCTTCAGGGCGTCAAGGGTGTGCTCGACCGTCATCATCTGGGGGACAGCGTGGACCCGCAGGCCGGCCACGTCGACGTGCTCGTACTGGAGCCGGGTGGCGAAGTGCAGGCCGTCGAAGGTGTCGGACAGGGCCGAGTAGGGGCTTCCGGTGCCGGGCAGGCGAGGCGTGTCGTGGTTGCCGCTGATGATGACGGCGGGCAGGCCGTGGTCGCGGATCCTCACCAGCGCCCGCTGGGCCACCCGGAACGAGCGGTAGGTGGGTCGGGGGTGGTCGAAGATGTCGCCCAGCCACACGATGAGGTCGGGCTGCTCGGCCAGAGCCAGGTCGACGGCGGCCTCGAAGGCGATCTCGAAGTCGACCTCGCGCTGGTTGACGCCGCCCTCGGTGGTGACGGGCAGGTAGTTGCGCCCCAGGTGGGCATCTCCGATGGCGACGACCTTGGTCATTAGTCCACCAGGGCCGACACGTTGGGCGCGGCCACGGCGCGCGGGGGCGGCGGCGGGACGGCGGCCTTGACCACGTCGGCGTAGAGGTGGACGCGGGCCGGGATGGCGAAGGGGGCATCGAGGTTGGCGATGAGGCACTCCCCGGGCATGAGGGTCTGGATCTCGGCCCCCTGGGCGGAGATGTCCTGCTTCGATGACGACCGGAGGATGTTGCGATCCTTCTCGTCGGCGAGCCCGAGGATGAAGAACGTGTTGAACTGGCTCAGCAGCTCGTCGTCGAGCAGCTTGGGCTGCTGGGTGATGGCGCACAGCCCGACCTTGAACTTGCGGCCCTCACGCGCCACGCGAGGAAAGACGTTCGAGTCGCGATCGCTGGCCTTCGACAACACCCGCTGGGCCTCCTCGAGGACGACGGCGACGACGGGCAGCCGCTCGTGCACCTCGGGGTCGTCGAGGTAGGCCGACTGCCAGCGCTCGAGGATGCGGCGGGTCAGGAAGGAAGCCACGAGGACCTCCTCGGTCGAGCCGAGGCCGCTGACGTCGAGCAGGACGACCTTGCCGTTCTCGAGATCGTGGACCACGGCGCCCCCCACCGACACGGCCGGGTCGGGAGAGACGCAGGGCAGCTCGACGATGCGCCGGGCCCGGCGGTGCACGACCTGCAGGGTGTTGAGGGCGATGCGGCCGTTCAGCTCGATCTCGCGGAAGCCGGGGAGGTCGTCGACGTGGGCGAACTCGAGCAGCCAGCTGAGCCCGCCGGCGTCGTAGTGGCGCTCGAGCTCGAATAGGGCTTCCTCCTGCGGGCGCGACCAGTCATAGGCAGTGCGCAGGTCGTCGATGGTGAGCTCGGCCAGGCTGACTCGCAATGAGCTCGTGTTGGGGAGCGGGCGGGCCGCGTAGGTGCGCAGGCGCTCGCCGGCCCAGGGGTGACGGGCCAGCTCGCCTCGGTACTCGCCGTGAGGGTCGATGAGCAGCAGGCCGTACCGGCCCTCGGCCTGCAGCACCTGGCTGGCCATGACCTTCATGAGATTGGACTTGCCCATGCCGGTCGTGGCGAAGACGCCGACGTGGCTGGCGAGGGAGCGTCCGCTGATGCCGACCGCGAAGTCGACGACCGTCTCGCCGCTGCGCAGCTTGCCCACCTCGATGTCGCCCATGCGGGTGCGGAGGAACTCGAAGTCGGTGGCCTCGGGGGCGACGACCCGGGAGAACTGGGTGGGCAGGCTCTTGGGCTTGCGGAACTCGGTGCCGTCGGGCGTGAGGTAGCCCAGGCACCGGCACTCGGCGATGCGGTAGGTGCGACGGGCCTGCTCGTACAGGGGATGGGCGCCTGCTTCGCCCCGGCCGTCGTCGGCCAGCAAGGTGCCGGCCACCCGCTCGGCCCACCCCGGCTCGCGGTGCTCGCTGCCGTAGGTGACGTCGACGATGCGGAACAGGTAGCGCCGTCCGGTCGCCTCGTCGATGGCCACGAGCAGCTCGCCGAGGAAGAGGTCCTCGTCGGGCCCGGCCCGGAAGGCCCCTTCGAGGACGTTCTTGCCGTAGAGGCGGCCGCGGGTGGGGCCGGTGGCTGTGAGGTCGTCGCTCATCAGAAGCGCTCCATGAGGTCGTGGCGGTCGGTGAAGGCCCGCTCGCGCACGTCGAGGGGGACGCCGGCCCGGTCGAAGTGGTCGTCGAGCTGCATGCGCACCTCTTGCTTGAGCCACCCGGGGCAGGCGGCCAGCCGGTCGGCGACGGTGAGGGGGTAGGGGTAGCCGGGGAAGGCGGCGTCGTCGCACAAGGCGGCGATCTTGGCCAGCGCCTCCTCGGCGTCGATGCCGGCGGGCAGGTCGATGCGGAAGGCGAAGGGGGCGTCGGGGTCGAGGCGGGCCGCAACCACCTGGAGGCCGGGCCCTTCGGCGTCGAGGTCGGGACGGGTGTGGGCCACCTTGGTGAACCACATGCCCCGCTTGCCGTACGTCTCTTGCCCTTCACTCTCGAGCTGGCCCAGCAGGGGAGCGCCACCGCGCGAGAGCGACGAGCGCTTGGTGACCCCGGCGATGAGGACGCCGCGTTCGGCGGCCCGGTCGAGGAGGCGGCCCACGAACGACGACGGGATGCGCCAGTCGGGGACCAGGTCACCGTCGACCAGGACGACGGCGCCGGGGTCGGCCTCCTCGACGCAGGCCGCGACCGCCTTCCACTCGCCGTGGTCGCGCAACAGATTGAGGTCGACCGTCGTCGTGGCTTCGATGCCGAGGCCCAGGCCGGCCATGGCCGCCTTGCCCTCGGACCCGCCGAGGAGGTGGCCGCGCAGCTCACCCTCGTCCTCGAGCACGCAGGCGCCGTCCTGAAAGCGCACCCGGGCGGCCCGCGTCACCACGAGGGCCACGCAGCGGGCGTCGGCCACCACGGCCTGGCCCCCGTCGCAGGCCCACACGTCGGCCGGCGGGGCCGACCGGTGCAAGGGGCGCATCTCGAGGGTGTCCTCGAACTCGAGGTTGGCCGAGCTGGGATCGGGGTCGCCGAGCAGCGTGCTCGTGCCCATGAGGAGGGCGGCGAGGCGGTCCGCAGCGGCGTCGAGGGTCAGGGCGGGCATTGCTCCCAAGAGTGTCACCTGGGTGTGACAACTACACGTATGTGATTTTGGGTGGGCGCCGGCTGGTCAGGCGTAGACGTCAGGACGGCGCTCAGCCCAGGGCTGGGCCTGCTCGAGCTGGGCCGCGAGGCGCAGCAGCAGATCCTCCCGTCCCATGCCGGCGACGAGCTGCACGCCGACCGGCAGGCCCGACGCCGTCCAGTGCAGAGGCAGCGAGATGGCGGGGTGGCCGGTGACGTTGAACGGGGCGGCGTAGCCCCTCACGGTCTGGAAGAGGTCCATCACGGCGAGGGGGTCGCTGGGGGGAGGGGCCATCTCGTCGATGGTCAGCGGCGGCGTGCCGGTTGTCGGGGTGACGAGGACGTCGAACTCCTGGAACCACTGGTCGATCTTCGAGACCCAGACCTGTTGGCGCTCGGTGCCCCGGACGAACTCGATCATCGACACCGACCGACCCAGCTCGGCCACGGCCCACGCGTAGGGCTCGACCTCATCCTCGCGGTAGGGGCGGTTGGCGGCCGGGTTGAGCTCGAGGGTGATGGCGGCCAGCTTGGCGGCCCGCAGCCTGGTCATGTCCCGTACCGAGGCGTCGTCGACGACGTTCGGGGGCGCGGCATCGGGGTCGACCTTGTGGCCGAGGCGCTCGAGGAGGGCGGCGGCGTTGGTGGCGGCGGCGACGCACTCGAGGTCGACCGTCAGCCCCTCGGCGTCCATGGTGGTGAGCAGGCCGACGCGCAGCGGCTCGACGGGCTGACCCAACTCGTCTTGGTAGGGACGGGCCGGGTCGCTGATGGTGAAGACCTCGCCTACCTCGGCCCCGGCCAAGGCGTCGAGGGCGGCGGCGGTGTCGCGCACGGTGCGACTCACCACGAGCGAGGTACCAACACGGCCGGTGGCGTTCTCGGACGTGATGCGGCCGCGGCTGGGCTTCAACCCCACCAGTCCGCACCAAGACGCGGGGTCGCGGATCGAGCCGTAGCCGTCGTTGGCGTGGGCCATCGGCAGCATTCCGCTGGCCACGGCCGCCGCCGCCCCGCCGCTCGAGCCGCTCGTCGACCGGGTGGTGTCCCATGGGTTGCGGGTGGGGCCGAAGGCGAGTGGCTGGGTCGTGGGCTGGGCCCCGAACTCGGGCGTCGAGGTCTTGCCCAGAGTGATGAGCCCGGCGTCGCGGAGGCGGCGACCGAAGTGGGTGTCGCGGGGCGACCTCCACCCCGCGTCGCGCAGGGCCTTGTTGCCGGCCCAGTACGAGAGCCCGGCCTGCTGGGTGCCGATGTCCTTGAGCAGGGTGGGCACCCCCTTGAACGGCCCGTCGGGGATGGTCTCGGGGCGCTTGGCGATCTCGATGGCCTCGTCGAAGCACGTCGAGGTCAAGGCGTTGACCACCGGCTGTAGCTTCTCGATGCGAGCGATGGTGCCCTCGACGAGCTCGAGGGGAGTGACATCGCCGCGGCGGATGGCCTCAGCCTGGCCGACGGCGTCGAGATCGAGAGGATCGGTCATGCCGGGAGGCTAGGCGTCGGCCCGCTCGGTCGCCCCGTCAACGGACAGAATCCACGAGGCCCGCCAGCTCGGGTGCCTCGGCCAGTCGGCGTTCGAGCTTCACGAACGCCCCGGCGATGTAGTCGGTCGCCCACTGGCGCTCGTCGACTGTGCGCCAATCTATGGCGTTGGCCCCGCCGAGGGGTTTGGTGGTACTTGACGTCGATTCTGACGGTCAACTACCACCAAAACCCCGAGCGGCCTAGGTCAGACCGTGACCGCTGGCTAGCGGAGGGGCAGCTTGCCCGTCACCGTGGTGCCGTTTCCGGGCGACGACGTGATCTCGAGCGTGCCGCCGAGGGTCTCGAAGCGGTCGGACATGTTCTGCACGCCGGCGCCGGCCACGAAGCTCTCGGGGTCGAAGCCGCGGCCATTGTCCTCGACGATGACGAAGAGGTGCTCGTCGTCATGACGCAGGCGGACGACGACCTGGGTGGCCTCGGAGTACTTGGCCGCGTTCTGCAGCGCTTCGAGGGTGCAGAAGTACACGGCGGCTTCGCGTTCCTGCTCGAAGCGGCCCACGCCATCGGCCTCGACTTCGACAGGGAGTGAGGACTTGCGAGCCTGGGCGGCCAACGCGACAGGGAGCCCCTCGGCCGCCAGCAGCGGTGGGTAGATGCCGTGGGCCAGGTCGCGCAACGTGTTGACGGCGTCGTCGGCCTGCTCCTTCAGGTCTCGCAGCATCTCGGCGAGGACCTCGGCGTCGGCCATCTTGGAGGCGACTCCCTCGGCCAGCGACAGGTGGACCTTCATGGCCACCAGTTGCTGCTGGGCCCCGTCGTGCAGGTTGCGTTCGAGGCGGCGACGGGCCTCGTCCTGGGCGAGGAGGAGTCGAGCCCTCGACGCCTGGAGCTCGTCGAGTCGAGCTCGCAGCTCGGCCGTCAGCTGCACGTTCCGGAGCACCAATCCGGCCTGGCGACCGAGGTCGTTGAGCAGGCGATGCTCGGTCGGGGTCATGGTCTCGGACCCTGGCTTGGTCACCGTCAGGACGCCGAAGAGCTCGCCGTGATGACGGACCTGGACATGTGAGGTCACGTCGGGGAAGGGAGGCAGCTGATCACTCTCGCCCAGGTCGAAGGGTTGGGCGATGGCGTCGGGGTCGACCGGGAAGGAGGCGGCATTGAGGAGGTCGTGGCCCACCTTCAGCCAGACGTCGGCCCGCCGGGCCGCCGTGCCCTCGGCCAGGATGCGGGCCATCCGGTCGAGCAGCTCTTCGGTCGCCGCGGTGTCGGCGACACGTTCCGAGAACTCCGACAGCACCTCATAAGGCGTGGCCCGGTGGCCGTAGACGAGCCGGTTGGCGAAACGCTGCACCTTGTCCTTCACCGGTTGGAAGGCCACGGCGATGATGCCCGTGGCGATCACCGAGAGGGCGATGTTGCCTGACTGCTGGATGCCGATGAGGCGCCCCACGCCGACGACCACCCCGACGTAGACGGCGGTGACGAACCCGGCGAGGAGGCCGTAGAGAACGGCCCGGTTGATGACCCGGTCGATGTCCCAGAGCCGGAAGCGCACGATGCCGGCCACCAGGGCGATGGGGATGATGCTGAACACGGGCAGGAAGACCCGGAAGACCGTCACCGGGAGGACCAGCAGGTTCCGGCCTTGGAGGTCGGGGGTCACCGAGGTGTGCAGGGCGACGGTCACGGCGTAGATGCCAACCAGCAGAGCCGGAGCCAGGACGGCAAAGAGCAGACGGGATCGCTGCCTCTCATCCGCGGTGGCGGCGGTGCGGAAGCGGTAGGCCTGGCCGATGACGCCGACGGCAGGCGTCACCAGGCCGAAGAAGAGGATGAGCGAGACGGTGCGCGAACCGTGGTTGAAGCTGACGGCTACCAGAGCGACGAGGGCCGCCACACCCCCGTAGAGGGCAATGAGGCTCGGTCGCTTCCACCGCGGTATGGCTTGCCCGTCGGGAAAGAGCAGCAGGGCGAAGACGTAGGTGATCCCGGCGATGACGTGGAAGAACTCGTGGGACACGTTCTCGATGGTCGAGGTCGGGGAACCCAACGACTCGTACACGGCGTGGGCCTGGAGGTTGAACACCGCCGCCGTGCCCACCAGGCCCACAGCCAAGAGGCGAGCAGTTCGATCGCGGGGGCGAAGCCAGATGAGGAATACGGCGAGGCCCAGGTTCAAGACGCTGAAGCCGTAGTCGATGACGAACTGGCCGAGGGACTCGCGGGTGTGCGAAGCGTTGGCCATGCGCAAGCTGGCCCGGCCCCAGAGCGAGTTGGCTGTCCCCCAGACGTGGAGCTTGTCGTGGAGCCCCGGCGACCCACCGGCGAGCCAGGCCGTGACGCCCAGACCCAGCACGAAGACGGCAAAGCCGAGGTAGCCGGCGAAGACCAGCCCGAAGGTGATGTCGCCCAGGTTGCGGCGGCGGGACGTGACGACTTCGACCTTGACCGGCGGGAGCCCTAGCGCCGCGTCCTCGGGGCTGGCCTCCAGACCGGTCGTCGTCACCTGGGTCGCCATACCTCTATTTCACCACCAACTTTCCCACCATCGGCGGGTGAATCAGGCAGGCGTACAGATAGGTGCCCGGTTTGGTGAAGGTAAGGCTGAATTTGTCGCCATCGTTGAGGACGGTCCCCGTCGAGTGAAAGCCCCTCCCATCCCACGGGCCGACGTCGACCGTTCGCGATGGCGGAGGCGGACCGTTCTCGGAGCCGGGCACGGCCTCGATCGTCCACCCCGCGGGCTGGTCGAGCTTCTCGTTGACGACCACCGTGCCGTCCTTGGCGAACGTGGCGATCGGGAAGTACTTGGGGGCGTTGAAGCTGATGGTGTGGTGTCCGACCATCGTCCACATCACCTTTTGGTTGACCTTGGAGCTGATGGCCTTGGGGAAGAACTCATTGATGCTCACGGTTCCGAGGCTCTGGTCGCCGGCGCCTGCCAGGTTGCCCTTGATGGGCCCGTTGCCCGCCCTGACCTTGGAGACCACCTTGGCGGCGGGCGCAATGGCCTTGTCGATCTCGCGCTGAGCCTGGCGCTCGACCTCGCCCTTGGAGGCGATCTTGGTGCCCTTGGCCACCACGTCGATGATGCCGCTCATCAAGGGGCTGTGGACGCTGCAGTAGTACCGGTAGCGGCCGGGCTTGATGTCGGAGGCCAGCTTGAGGTCGTAGGTGTTGCCGTTCAATCCCTGGTAGGGGATGACACCGCTGCTGAAGTACGACTGCCGGCCGTTGAACGCGGGCTGGGCCCGCTTGGCGCAGTGGGCGGCCGGATCGCGCGGCGGCAGCCCGGAGTCGAGATAGCAAGGCTGTGCCGCGTTCTGGGCGACGCCATTCTCCTGAAAGAAGCTCGGGAGGGTGCCGTCATCGAAGGGCTCGGCCCCGGGCGGCGTCTCGTTGGGGATCTCG
>JAUTXA010000114.1 GCA_030838265.1 Actinomycetota bacterium
ATCACCGAGATCGACGCGGCCCGACTGCTGGTGTGGCGGGCGGCGTGGCTCTCCCGCAACGGCACCTACAAGAACGCCGAGGGCTCGCAGTCGAAGCTCAAGGCGGGACGGGTCGCGGTGTGGGTCACCGAGCGGGCCATCCAGATCCACGGCGGCTACGGCTACACGCGCGAGTACCCCGTCGAGCGCATGCACCGCGACGCCAAGATCTACGACATCTTCGAGGGCACCGAGCAGATCCAGCAGCTGGTGATCAGTCGAGCTATCTCGGGCATGCGCATCGAGTAGCTCGTTCGGTGGTATCCCTCGGGGATGGCCGACGACCTCGACTTCGACTGCCCCCGCTGCCACCAACCGGCGAGTGCGCCGTTCTACGGGCCCTGCCCGACGTGCCGCGAGCAGCTGCGGGCCACGGTGGGCCGTGAGCCCCAGGTGGCTGAGGTGGCCGAGTACGAGCCCAAGATGAACGTCACCCCCAACGCGGTGGCCCTCAAGGACTGAACGCAGGGGCGACTACGGGTGGGGTCGGGCCCGCCGGTACGATCGCCAGCCGTGCTCGAGACCCCCGCCCCGTGGTTGCCCCGCGCCCTGATCGGTGCGGTGGCGGTTGTCTTCCTCGGCGGGGTCATCGGTGCAGCCACGGTGAATGGCGGCGACAAGCATCCATCCAAACTCGCCGCCACCGGCTCGACCACGACCACGTCAGTGGCCAAGGCCACCACCTCGACGACGGCGGCCAGCACCACCACGACGACCAAGGCAGCCGTCTCGACCGGGGGCACCACCGCAGGCGCGGGCGGCGCGTCCGGCAACCTCGGTGCGCCCGGCGACCCCGGCCAGCCGGTCAAGGCCAAGGCCGGTACGTACCGCTACCACGTCAGCACCAAGAGCTCGCAGGGCGACAACGAAGAGGACGCTCCCCTGAAGGTCGAGGACTTGGCGGCGGGCCCCAACGGCCCGCGCCAGCGCCACACCCTCACCACGAAGCAGGGTGACCAGGTCGATGAGATGTCCTGGCGCAGCGGCGGCGTCTACCTCGACCGCGAGACGTTCAACATCGCGGGCACCGCCACCGATTGCGACTGGAATCCCGACATCCTCACCCTCGCCGAGCCCGTCGCCGTCGGCCGGGCCTGGACGAGCAAGAGCCACTGCTCGGCGACGGCCCACACCCGCGACTACGGCGACTTCCCTCTCGATCTCAACATCACCCTGACCGGCAAGGTGTCGGGGACCGAGCGGGTGCAGGTCGGCACCGATCTCGTCGACGTCTGGGTCGTGACCGGCACCATCGACATCAAGGGGACGAGCTCGGGCAGCGAGGTCCTGAACGAGAAGGGCACCTACATCTCGAAGTTCGCCCCCAAGGCCGGCCTCGAGGTCGCCCGCCACGACGACCTCCAGATCACCTCGCCGCAGGGCAACGACCACGCCGTCAGCGACCGCCGGCTCCTCAGCCTGCAGCCGTCGTAGTCGCGGCCGACCTAGATCCGGCGGACGCCCCGCAGCCCGGCCCACGCCAGGTCGGCCAACCAACGGGCGGTGGCACCGGGCTCGAGGTCGAGGTCGTGGGCCAGCCAGTGCCGGCAGGTGCCCTCGGCCAGGCCGACGATGCCGTAGGCCAGGATGCGACGGTGGTCGTCGTCGAGGTCGGCCTCGATGAGGTTGGCCACCGCCTCGGCGATGGCCCGCTCGACGCGCACGACCGCCTCGGCCAGCACTGCGTCGCGGCGAGCGTCCTCGCTGAACAGCAGCCGGAAGGCGTGGCGGTGCTCGTCGACGAAGCCGAAGTAAGCCGCGAACCCGGCCTCGACCTGCTGGTGAGGCGAGGCGGCCTCGGCCGTGGCCTTGGCGATGGCCTCGAGCAGCGCGGACCCCACATCCTCGAGCAGCTCGAGGTAGAGGGCTCGCTTCGAACCGAAGTGCTGATACAGGACGGGCTTGGTCACGCCGGCGGCCTCGGCGATGTCGTCCATCGAGGCTTGGTGGTAGCCCTGGGTGGCGAACTGGGTGAGGGCCACGTCGAGGAGCTGGCGTCGTCGTCGGGCCGCGGGCAGCCGGGCAGGCACGAACCCGAGGTTACCGGACGGTAACCAGACGTCCGGATCGCGGTCTGTGTCCGACGAGGCAGGAGGGGTGGCAGGTCACGACGAATCAATCGTCCGTGAGGCCGCCCAAGCAATCTCCTCCGAAGGACGCCAGCCGGCCGCCGGAACCGCTCCGCCCGGAGCTGGCCCGGCGACCCGGGATGACGCTCCTCGCTGCTCGGGCTCGTCGCCGTCGGTTCCGCCGCACTCCGCCGACCTGGTAGCCGCTTGGGCCTGCGGGCCTGACCCGTCCTACCATCCGGCCGTGGCCACCCGTACCCCGACCGAGCCCGTCATCCTTCGCCCTGGTCAGGCCGCGGCCCTCATCTCCTGTGCCATCGGGCTGTCGGCCATCTGGCTCTTCCCGTTGGTGACCGGATCCACGAGCGTGTTCATGGCCGTGATGGCGTGGCTGCGCGGCGAGCGCCGGGCCCTGCGGATCATCCCGGTCGCGCTGGCGTGCGCCGCCCTTGGCCTCTTCCTCGAGACCCTGCCCCGGTCGTTCTTCACCTGAGCGCTCTGGCACCAGATCCGGTCGTCAAGACGACCAGATCTGGTGCCAGAACCTCGAGCCGGGCTCAGTACTCGATGACCGAGCGGGCGACCTCGCCGCCCTTCATGGCCTCGAAGGCCTCGTTGATGTCGTTGACGCTGATGGTGCGGGAGATGAGCTCCTCGAGCTTGAGGTCGCCCTTCTTCCAGAGGTCGAGCAGCATGGGCACGCTCTGCTGCACGTTCGACGACCCGTACCAGCAGCCCTTCACCGTCTTGCCCGTGTAGACGAGCTGGAAGGCGGGGTTGATGGTGAGGTTCACGTCGAGGCGGGGCACGCCGACGAGGATGGTCTCGCCGCCCCGGCGGGTGATCTGCATGGCCTGCTCGATGGTCTTCTGCAGGCCGATGACCTCGAAGGCCACGTCGACGCCGGCCCGGTCGCCGGTGAGGTCGAAGATGGCGCTGACGGGATCCTTCTCGGTGGCGTTGATGCCGGTGGTGGCCCCGAACTCCTTGGCCATCTGCAGCTTGGTCTCGTTCTGGTCGACGGCGATGATCTCGCTGGCGCCGGCGATGCGAGCGCCCTGGATGGCGTTGAGGCCGACCCCGCCGCAGCCGATGATGGCGACGGTGTCGCCCTCTTTGATGTCGGCCGTGTTGAGGGCGGCGCCGACGCCGGTCTGCACACCGCAGCCGAGCAGCGAGGCCAGCTTGAGAGGGACGTCGTTGTCGATCTTCACCACGCTGATCTCGGGAACGATCGAGGTCTCGCTGAACGTGCCCAGGTGGGCCATCACGAAGAGGTTGCTGCCGTCGCTGTCCTTCACCCGGCTGGTGCCGTCGAGCATGCCGCCAGTGACGGCCGCGCCGGCCTTCTCGCACATGTAGCCCTGACCCCGCTTGCACGAGTAGCAGTTGCCGCACTGCGGGACGTAGGAGAGAACAACGTGGTCGCCCGGCTTCACCGTGGTGACGCCCTCGCCGATCTCTTCGACCACGCCTGCACCCTCGTGACCGAGGACGATGGGGGTCGGCAGGGGGATGGTGCCGTTCTGCACCGACAAGTCGGAGTGGCAGACGCCCGACGCGGCCAGCCGCACCTTGACCTCGCCGGCGTGGGGAGCCTCGAGCTCGATGTCGCGGACCTCGAGCGGCTGCTCGAGCCCGGAAAGGATTGCGGCCTTGGCCATGATGAGGTTCCCCTTGCTGCGCGGATGACTGACGGACGTGTCAACGCATCGTTCCACCGCGGCCCGATCTTCGGCAACCCGCGCCGGCCGGGCGACCGTCAGTGGCCGCTGGGCTGGCCCCGGTCCTCGCGGTCGGCGGCCCGCACGCCGTAGCCCACGACGATGGCAGGGGCCAGGGTGACGGTTGTGGCGGCCAGGGCGATCACCACGACGGGCCCGGCCGTGCCGAAGCCCACGAAGACGCCCGCCACGAAGGCGACGATGGCCACCAGCAGGAGGCCGTAACCGATGCGCTTCCCCAGCCCCGCCAGCCGGGCGGCGCGCCGCCGACGCTCGAGGACGGGGTCGTCGCTCGTCACCATGGGTGTCTAGCCCAGCTGAACGGCAGGCTGAGGTTGCCCTCCAGCTCGGTCGGAAGATCGTCCAGGTTGAAGTGGCGAACAGCAACCGCCCGGTTGTCTTCCAGGACCCTCGAGTCGGGGGCGGCGAGAAAGTGGGCGATGGGGACGGGCGCATGCACGTCGAACCACCGGAAGCCCCTGGCTCGCAGCTCGGCCCCGACGGGATACGACCCGATGGCGAGAGGACGGCGGTAGATGGCCGACTCGATGGCCGGGTTGCCGAACCCTTCCCAGGTCGAGGGCAGCACGACGAGATCGGCCGCCGCGTAGGCGTCTTCGATGCGATCGGGGTCCGTGCCCTCCGGCCACCCGTGGATCGTCGGGATGCCGGCGCCGTCGAGCAGGGCGACGAGCTCGTCGTCGTAGCCCAGCTCCGCGGCCCCTGTGATCCAGTACGTCGCTCGAAGCTTGCGGGCCAGGGCGATGCCGGCCGGCACGTTCTTGCGGGGGATGGCGCGAGTGGGCTGAAGGACGAGCCGCTCGCCCGCGGCCACGCCCAAGGCGGCGCGCGTGGCGTCCCGCTGCCCTTCGGGGGCGCGGACGTCGAAGCGGTTCGGGAGGACCGCAGCCGCA
>JAUTXA010000131.1 GCA_030838265.1 Actinomycetota bacterium
ACGATCGTCGACTCCATGTCGGAGCTGATGCCCGTCCCGCGGGTGCGGAACAGCGAATCCATCTCGTCGAAGAAGACGATGACCGGCATGCCCTCCTCGGACTTCTCCCGGGCCCGCTGGAAGACGAGGCGGATCTGCCGCTCGGTCTCGCCGACGTACTTGTTGAGCAGCTCAGGGCCCTTGATGTTCAGGAAGTAGCTCTTGGCCGACTTGTCACCCGTGACCTCGCTGACCTTCTTGGCGAGGGAGTTGGCGACCGCCTTGGCGATGAGCGTCTTGCCGCAACCGGGGGGGCCGTAGAGCAGGATGCCCTTGGGCGCCGGCAACTTGTGCTCGGCGAAGAGCTCTCGGTACACGAACGGCAGCTCGACGGCGTCGGTGATGGCTTCGATCTGGTCGTCGAGGCCGCCGACGTCGGAGTACGAGATGTCGGGCACCTCTTCGAGGACGAGCTCTTCGACCTCGGGACGGGCCAGCTTCTCGAGCAGGAGGCCGGTGCGGGAGTCCATGAGGATGGTGTCGCCCGCCCGAAGCTTCTCGCCGAGGATGGAGTCGGCCAGCTCGACGACGCGCTCCTCGTCGGCCCGGCCCACGATCATGGCCCGCTTGCCGCCTTCGAGGACCTCCTTCAAGGTCACGACCTCGCCCGAGACCTCGGGCGAGCGGGCCAGCACGACGTTGAGCGACTCGTTGAGGACGACCTCTTGGCCCCGTCGCAGCTCGGAGGAGTCGATCTCGGGGTGCAGCGCCACCCGCATCTTGCGACCGGCCGAGAACACGTCGACGGTGCCGTCGTCGTTGATCTCGAGGAAGGTGCCGTAGGCGGCCGGCGGCTGGGTGAGCTTCTCGACTTCCTCACGGAGGGCGGCAATGTGCTCGCGCGCCTCACGGAGGGTGTACGTCAGCTTCTCGTTCTGGGAGACGGCCTGGGCCAGCTGGCCCTTGGTCTCGAGGAGCTTCTCCTCGAGGGTGCGCACCCGCTTGGGAGCGTCCTGTAGGCGACGCCGGAGCGACACCACCTCGTCCTCGAGGGTCTGCACCTGCTCGTGGAGCTCGGCGACCTCGCGCTCGTACTTCGCCTGCAATCGGTCGTGCTCAGAGTCGGCCGTCGGAACCACCTCCCCTTCCCTTCGGGCGACCATACACCGGGGCATGGCGGAATTGGCGGTCCTGCGGTGCCTGGGTGCCACATTTCACCTGTCGATTCCGTGGAAATTGACGATCTCGGGGTACGATGGCTACGTTCCGCCCGCAGCGGCGGTCACCCTTTTTCCGACCCCCCGAGAGTGAGGCAGCAGCGATGGGAATGAAGGTGTGGATCGACCAAGATCTGTGCACCGGCGACGGCATCTGCGAGGAGATCGCTCCCGCCGTGTTCACCCTCCTCGACGACGGCCTGGCCTACGTCAAGGAAGGCGACAAGATCTTCAACCCCGGCGGCCCCGAGGGACTGGCGGCCGTGCCTGCGGGCATGGAGGAAGCCACCATCGAGTCGGCCGAGGAGTGCCCCGGCGAGTGCATCTTCATCGAGGTCGACTGACGCTGGCCCCGGGGCGGGCGTCCCGCCTCACGAGCTCAGGCACTGCCCCGTGTTGGCCTTCTGGGCCCGGGGCTCCTGCAAGGCGGCGTTGAGCTCCTTGCTGGTGAGGGCGTAGGCCGTCGACTGGCGGTCGGGGGCGATGGCGAAGGCCACCCCGATCACCTGTCCGTTGCCGTTGACCAGGGCCCCGCCCGAGTCGCCGGGGTGCAGGTCAGAGGCCAGGATCCACACGTCGCGCTCGGTGGGATGGGTGTCGTAGAGATCACGCCCGCGGGCCCGAATCTCGTCGCTCACCTTGGCCGGTGCCACCCGGACGTCGTCCTGGCCGCCGGGATGGCCGAACACGGCGCCCTGGTCGTTGCGCCGGCCGGTGGCGATGGGCAGGGCGTTCTCCTGCAGGTTGGGGGCCCGGAGGATGGCGAGGTCGCGATCGGAGTCGTAGAGCACGACGGTCGCCCGGATGCGCCGGCCGTCGGGGCGGATCACGATGGGCTGGTCGACGCCGGCGACCACATGGGCGTTGGTCACCACCGTGTCGACGGCGGAGGCGAAGCCACTTCCCTCCTGGATGCGATGGCAGGCCGCCCCCTCGACCTTGACCGTCGAGGCCAGGACCCGCTGGACGACGGCCGGGAGCAGCCCCGAGTCGGGCGGCGGCGGGCCGGCCTGAGGAGCGCGGCGCAGGGCGGAGAAGACCTGGGGGAAGTTGCTGCTGCCGACCAGGCGACGCAGGGTGTCGACCGTGTCCGGCGACGCCGGGGCGAGGGAGTCGAGGGCGTGGGCCACGACCGAAGCCCGAGCCTGCTCGGCCGGCCACCCGGGCACGTCGGCCATCGAGGGGACCAGCACCCACGTCACGATGAGGACGCCGACGAGGCCGACCACCGCCCCGGCGGCGCGGTCGGCGCCCTTGAGGGGGCCGAGGGGCAGGATGCGGTGGATCTGGGCGCCGAGTATCAGGCCGAGTCCTTGGCCAACGAACGCGCCTCCCACCAAGAGGGCGGAGGCCACCAGCAGGCGGCTGGACGGGTCGGGTCCGTTGAAGGCCCGGACCGCAGTCGGGAGGAGCCGAGCCGCGACATAGAGGCCGAAGCCCAGGCCGATCCACGAGGCCATCCGAGCCAGGAAGCCCAGACGCCATCCGCCCACGCCGGCGGCCACCATGGCCCCCAGGATGATGGCGTCGAGGAAGTCCACCTACGAGGCCTGGATGAGGCGGGCCGTGGTGAGAAAGCCGGTGTGAGCGACCATGCGGTGGTCGGGCCGCACCGACTGGCCCTCGACGTGCCAGCCCCGGTGCAGCACCTCGAGCGTTTCGGCCATGGCGAAGGGCGAGTCGACCAGCGCCTCGCGGAGCTGAGCGACCTGGATGATGGTGGGCAGGTAGGCCAGCAGGATGCCGCCGGGCGCGAGGGCGCTGGCCGCGTGCTTCACCACCCGCCAGGGCTCGGGCAGGTCGAGCAGGATGCGGTCGAGGCCGGTCTCGTCGATGCCCTCGTAGATGTCGCGCTCGGTGACCGAGAAGCGGGCGGAGTCGTCGGCCCCCAGCATGGCCAGCACGTTCTCCTGGGCGCGCGCCGCGAAGTCGGGTCGGATCTCGTAGCCCGTGACATGGGCGCCGGCCCGCACCAGGGTCATGGAGAGAGCACCTGATCCCACGCCGGCCTCGAGGACCCGAGCCCCCGGGAAGATGTCGGCCAACAGCAGGATGGCTCCGAGGTCCTTCGGATAGATGACCTGCGCGCCTCGTGGCATCTTCAGGACGAAGTCGGCGAGGGTCGGGCGGATGGCGATGTAGGCCGCGCCGCCGGTCGTGCGGACCTGGCAGCCTTCGTCCTGGCCGATGAGGTCGGCGTGGTGGAAGAACCCGGCGTGGCTGTGGAAGGCACCACCGTCGATCAGGGTGACGAGGTAACGCCGGTCCTTCCGGTCGAGCAGCAGGACGCGGTCTCCCACCGCGAACGGCCGGCCGCTCACCGGCCCACCCGCACCCGATCGACGAGGCGGCAGAAGGCGCATACGTCACCCGTGGTGGGCGAGCCGCACGACGGGCAAGGCGTGAGGTCGGCTCGCTCGGCGTCGGCCGCCGGGGTGAAGAGATGCGATGCCTTGTCGAGGAACTCGAAGTAGAAGGCGGCCTTCGAGCCCGGCGACTGCTCCTCGATGGCGTTGAGGGCCTCCTTGTAGCCGAGGTGCTTGTTGCCGACGGCGTTGGGGCACTCCTCGACGATGTAGTCGATGCCTCGGAGGACGCAGTAGGCCGCCATCTCCCGCTCGCCCAGCCGCACCAACGGCTTGACCTTGCGGACGAACCCGTCCCGACCCGGGAGCACGGGCGCCTGGCGGCCCAGGTAGTCGGTGTTCCAGCGCAGGACGTTGCCGAAGAGGACGGCCGCCTCGTCGTCGAGGTTGTGACCGGTGGCCACGACGTCGTAGCCGCCGTCGACGGCGGCCGAGTTGAAGAGATGGCGCTTTGACAGGCCACAGGCCGAGCACGGGACCCGACGGGTGACCTGGGCCGCGGTAGGCACGTCGAAGCCGAAGTCAGCGGGAAGGTCGACCTCGACCAGGTGCCCGCCCCGGGTGGCGGCGAACCGACGGGTCATGTCGCCCGATGCGTCGCTGTAGCTCCCGATGCCCAGGCCGAGGTAGAGGCCGTCGACGTCGTAGCCGAGGTCGATGAGCAGATCCCACAAGCCGAGGGAGTCCTTGCCGCCCGACACGGCCACCAGCACCCGGCTGCCGGGCTCGATCATCTTGAACTCGTCGATGCAGCGCCGCACCTGCTCGCGACAGTGGTGCAGGAAGCAGGGCGAGCAGAAGGCGGCGTTGTGGCGGCGGAGCTCGATGACCGCCGGCTCCTTGCACCGACGGCACTTCACCCCGCACCGCCGCTGATCACGGGACGGATCTCGACGTCGTCGGCATCGTCGAGCAGGGCGTCGCCGGTCACCAGCGTGTCGCCCTTGATGACAAGGACGGACTCCCGGTTGATCTGCAGGCGTTCGAGGAGGACGTGGACCCGGACCGGGCCATCGACCTCGAGCTCGCGGTGGGGGTTCCGGAGGCGGACCTTCACCCCATCATCATGACCCGCCGTCAGGCGGGGCGGCGTTGCTGATCACCAGGCTTTGCCCGGGCAAGAGCTCTTCGGAGTACACGATCTGCGATTCGCGGCTGTTGAGCTTCTTGACCAGCCGACGAGTGAGGCTCACGGCGGCCAAGCCGACCCAGAGGGACTCGCCGTTCAGGGCGCCTTGCCACATGCGCGACCGAAAGCGCAGGCGCAACGGAGCCGGGAGCTTGGGCACTGCTCAGACCCGGCGGATCTCGACGACGGTCGTCTTCTTCTTGCCCCGGCGCTTGCCCATGAAATAGACGAGCCCGACGACCACCACGGCCGCGGCCACGCCGACGGCCAGGCCGATCGGCTTGGCCGTCTGAGCGGTGGAGTCGACCTCGCCCTTGAGCTGGCGCAGCTTGGACTCGATGTCGGCTCGGGTGATCGGCGTCTCGACCGTGTTGGCGTTCATCGCCGGTCTCCTGACTTTCGCTTCTCGGCGCCGATGCGGCGGGCGATCAATGCCGCGAGGACGAGGGTGACGACCAGGGTGAGGAAGTACGGCGCCCAGGACCAATGACCGGTGAGCCGAGAGCCCGTCTCGGTCTGCAGGGCTCGCAGGATGGCCAGGACCCAGAGCGTGAGGCCGATGGCCAGCACGATCGCACCCCCCACCCCGTAGGCCACGAAGCGACCGAGGGCCTTGAGGGGCTCGACCG
>JAUTXA010000151.1 GCA_030838265.1 Actinomycetota bacterium
TGAGCCCGTCGAGTCCGGAGCCGGTGGCCGTGGTGGCGCCCCCACGTCCGTCGTCGGTGACGGCGACCGTGACGCCGCGGGGGTCGTCGTCGACGGTTACCACCACGCGCAGGGCGGTGGCGCCGGCGGGCTTGGCCGCGTTGGCCAGGGCCTCGCTCACGAGAAACCAGATGGTGGCCTCGATGCCTTCGGGGAGCCGGGACGGTGGGCACTCGACGTCGAGGGGGACGGGCGACCGCTCGGCGACCCGAGCCAGGGCGGCGGCCAGGCCGTCGGCCTCGAGGGCTGCCGGCGCCAAGCCCTCGAGCAGACCGTCGAGGTCGGCGCCCACGGCAGCGAGGGCGGTGGCGACGGCGCCCAACTCGTCGCGCCACGCCGCGTCTTGCCCGTCGTCGGCGTGGGCCCGCAGCCGGGCCACCCGCAAGCCGATGCCGATCAGCACCTGCTGGGCGCCGTCGTGCAGGTCGCGCTCGATGCGCTGGCTGGCCCGGTCGGTGGCCTCGACCACCGCAGCACGCGAGCGGCGCAACTCGGCCAGCTGGGCCTGGGCCGAGGCGTGGAGGCGGGCGTTGGCCAGGGCCAGGCCGGCCACGTCGCCCGCTGCTTCGACGGCGTCGCTCGGCAGGGCCGCGTCGTGGACGAGGCGGGCGACCGTGATGCCGCGGTGGACGATCGTTGTGACTGCGCGGGCGGCGTCGGTGGCGGTGGCGCCGGAGGTGGGGGTCGGGCGGCCCTCGAGATCGATCCAGTCGCCACCGGGCCCGGGGACCGACACCGTCAGGTCGCGGTCGCCCAGGGCGTGGGCCAGCACGGCCTGCAGGTCGCCGGCGGCGAACGATGACGTCCCCACGTCGATGACGAAGTCGGCCACGACCGACCGCGAGAGCTGGCGGCGCATGCGGCCGTTGACCTCGAAGGCCACTGCCAGCAGCACGAGTAGAGACCAGCCGATCAGGCTCTCGACCCTCGACACCCACGTCTCCTGGCCGTGGGAGATGACGACGCCTTCGGCCAGGCGGAAGATCACCAGCTCGATCGACCGGGCCACGCACCACGCCACCCCCACCACGAAGACGAAGGAGGTGAGCCGGCGCAGTGTCGGGGTCGACCGCCGCCAGCGGGTCAGAAGGCGGGCAGCCAGGAGAACCAGGAAGGCGACGGCCAGCCAGTAGCCGAGGCGGTCCGTCCAGTCGCTCGCCGCGGTCGAGTGCAGCACGAAGAGCGGGTTGCGGGGATACGGGAAGGTGCCATCGGGGTTGGCAGCCGACGGGTCGCGGGTGTTCCACGTCACCAGGGCCACGACGTTGAGGGCGACGAGCGGACCGCCGAGCGCGGCCAGGGCCCGGCGATCGGGGGCCGCCATCCGCCCGTCGGGCCAGGTGAGCAGGACCCAGGCCGTGACCGGCAGCCAGGCCAGGCCGGCGACCGACTGGAGGACCCACACCCACGGGATGCGGGAGTAGCCCAGGAAGAAGACCTCGAACACGAGCCCCAAAGCGACGAGGGCGATGCCGGTGTTGGCCTCGGGCTGGCGGCGGAGGGCGAGGAGACCGGCGGCGATGAAGCCGACCACCACCATCACGTTGAGCACGGTGATGGCGAAGATGTTCTCGAAGGCGTGGACCCGAATGGCCAGGGCGATGGCCACCAGCCCGAGGGGGACGGTGACGGCCAAGACGGCCGCCGGCACCGCCTTCCCGCCGACCCACCCCCTGGTCGAGCTCACCGCGCCATGGTGGCAGGCACGAGTTGGCCCCGCTTCAGGGACAACCCTGACCCCGGTTCAGGGGTGGGCCCGATGGCGGCGAGGGCGGTCGTCCGTACGGTCAGAGCCATGACCACACACGCCATCGCCATCGGACACGGTCAGACGGTTCGGAGCCCTCGGGCCCTGAACAACGAGATCCGGGTCCTCGTCGCCATCCTCGTCACCGCCCTGCTGCTGCTCGTCGTCTCGCTGCTCGCCAACCACGCGTCTCGGGCTGGCGCCGGCGGCCCGCTGGCCCCTGCCTCGATCCAGCAGCACACCCCCACCGGGACGACGATCGCTCTTCCCTCCGGGACGGCGGCGGGATAGGTTCGGCCACGACGCCGGACGCGACAGCTCCGGCGATGCGCTTCCCCCTCAATGAGACTCACTGTCCTTGAGGAGGCGCGCCATGGAGGCGTCCGACCGCACCGTTCCGACCCCCGAGTTGTTCGGGAACCTCGTCACTGCCCTGCTCGAATCGATGCAGCCCGACGGCGGCGGCAACGACGACACCGCCCGGCCGCCGACGCTGGTGAAGATCGAGCCCGACCCCGACAACCCCGACGGCTTCCGCCTCGGTCTGCTCGACGCACCGGGCGACCCGTACTCGACCCTCGCCGGCTTCCGCGCTCCATCCGACTGGATGGCGATGGGGATGGTGACGGCCGGCTGGACCTACCCACCCGACATCGCCGAGGCCGTCGACTTCGAGCGGGCCCGGTTCCTCCCCGTCCCGCCGTCGCAGCACCCCCGCCGCCTGCGCGTCCGCACCGCCTACCTCTGCACCCAATCGGGCCGGGCCTACGGGCGAACGGTCGTCTCGGACGGGCGAACGGTCGACGAGCCGCCGTCGTCGGGGCGGATGGTCGACGCCTTCCGCCGGGCCTTCGCCCTGCCGACCGATCCCCCGCCGACGGACGTGGCCGAGCTGTTCACCCTGCGGTGGCTGACCAACATCGCCGCGGTGGCCCGGCTCGACGGCCGCACCCTGGGGTGGGACGAGGCCGCGGCCCTGCACGACGCGGTGGCCATGCTCGACCTGGAGCCCGACGACCTCGAGGCCGCGGCCCGCGCCCTGCACAAGACCGGGACGTGGGAGCTGCTGCGGGAGGGCACGGCGGCAGAAAAGGGCCTGAGCCCGATCATCAAGGCGTCACACGCGGCCTGGATGGACGAGGGCATGTTCGCTCGCGAGGTCCTGGCCCACTACCCGAGCGTGCCCATCCTGCTCGACGAGCTGACCGACGCCGTCGGGGCTGGCACGGCCCGCCGGGTGCGCACCCTCATCCGCAGCTGGGGCATCGACACTGCGCCTTGGGCGGCGTGAGCCGGAGTGTCATGGCCGGCGTGAGCGCAGTGTGACGAAATACTCAGACCGCGGTGAATCCGACAGTTGTACGTTCCTTTCTGTATGGGGGGTTGGATTCGGCTGCTCGGTGCGCTCGAGGTCATCGACGCCGACGGCCGCGCCCTCGACGTTGGGGCGCGCAAGGAGCGCCTCGTGCTCACCACCCTGGCCGTGGCGGGCGGCGCTCCCGTCTCCGACGACGCCCTTGTCGACCTTCTCTGGAACGAGGAGCCGCCGCCCAGCGCCCGCAAGAGCGTGCAGGTCCTCGTCTCGCGCCTGCGCAAGGCCCTGGTCGCCGTCGACGGCGTCGCCCTCGAGACGGTGGCGGGCGCCTATCGCCTGACCCTGCCCGTCGAGGGACGGGACCTCGACGTCGTCGAGCGCCTCTCGGCCGAGGCGGCGGCGGCCGTCGATCACGACGACGACCACGAGACCGCGGTGGCCCGCCTGGCCGAGGCGATCGCCCTGTGGCGGGGGCCGGCGCTGGCTGAGGCCCGCGACATCCCCCAGCTGCGGGGCGAGGTGGCCCGGCTCGACGAGCTCCAGGTCAGCCTCGTCGAGCGCCGCATCGACAGCCAGCTCGCTCTCGGTCAGCACGCCGACGTCCTGGCCGAGCTCGAGGCTCGCTGCGCCGAGCATCCCTTCCGGGAAGGGCTGTGGGCCGCCCGCCTGCTCGCCCTCTACCGCGCCGGTCGCCAGGCCGACGCCCTGCGCGTCTATCAAGAGGTGCGCGAGCTGCTGGTCGACGAGCTCGGCGTCGACCCCGGGCCCGAGCTCCAGTCGCTCGAGGCCCGCATCCTGAAGCAGGACCCCGATCTCGACTGGACGCCATCGACCGCGGGCCGGGCCGGCAAGGGCAAGGGCGGCAAGGGCAAGGCGCTGCCCTCGGGCACCGTCACCTTCTGCTTCACCGACATCGAGGGCTCGACCCGGCTGTTCCAGTCGCTGGGCGAGCGCTACGCCGCGGTCCAGACGGCGCAGCGCCAGATCGTCGAGGAGGCCATCACCAGCCACGGCGGCGTGGTGGTGCAGGAGCTGGGCGACGGCATCTTCGCCGCCTTCGCCGGCGCGTCCGACGCCCTGGCTGGGACGCTGCTGGCCCAGCAGCGGCTGCGGGATCACGACTTCGGCGACGGGGTCGACGTCCGGGTGCGGATGGGCCTGCACTCGGCCGAGGCCACCGCCCACGAAGGCGACTACGTGGCCCTCGGCGTGCATCAGGCTTCGCGGGTCGGCGCCGCCGCCCATGGCGGGCAGATCGTGGCCTCCGACACCACGGCCGCCCTCGCCTCCAGCCGCCTCCCACCCGAGTCGCGATTGGTCGACCTGGGCGAGCACCGGCTGCGCGACTTCGACGTCCCCCAACGCCTCTACCAGCTCGACCACCCGAGCATCGCCGCCGAGTTCCCGCCCCTGCGGGTGCCGTCGCTGGCCGGCCACAACCTGCCGGCGCCCCGGACCAGCTTCGTGGGACGCGATACCGAGCTGCTCGAGCTGGCCCAGCTCCTCGAAGCCCATCGCCTCGTCTCGCTGGTGGGCCCGGGCGGGGCGGGCAAGACCAGACTCGGCACCGAGCTGGCCCTGCAGGTGCGCGACCGCTACCGCGACGGCGTGTGGCTGGCCGAGCTGGGAGCCGAGCCCGACCCGACGCGAGTGGCGGCGACCGTGGCCGTCGCCCTCGGCCTGCCCGATGACGGGGCCGACGCCACCGACCGGGTCGTCAACCACCTGTCGACCCGCCAGGCCCTGGTGGTGCTCGACAACTGCGAGCACCTGGTCGATGCGTGCGCCGACCTGGTCGACGCCATCTTGTCGGCCGGACCCGAGGTCACGGTCGTGGCCACCAGCCGCGAGGCCCTCAACGTCCCGGGCGAGCGGACGTGGCCCATCCCTCCCCTGCCCATCCCCGGCTCCGGTCACCTGGTGCCGACCGACCGCCTGCTCGGCGTCGCCTCGGTCCGGCTCTTCGCCGAGCGAGCCGCCCTGGCCCGGCCCGGCTTCTCGCTCGGCGACGACAACGCCCAGGCCGTGGCCCTGATCTGTCGCCGTCTCGACGGCATCCCCCTCGCCATCGAGCTGGCCGCGGCGCGCGTCGCCGCCCTGTCGCCCGAGGTGTTGAGCCGCCGGCTCGAGCACAGCCTGGCCCTGCTCAGCCGGGGCAGCCGGACGGCCAGTCCCCGCCAGCAGACGCTGACGGCCTGCATCGGTTGGAGCTACGACCTGCTCGACGAGCACGAGCGGGCCCTGTTCCGCCGGCTGGCCGACCTGCCGGGCGGGACGACGCTCGACATGGCCGAGGTGGTGTGCGCGTTCGGTGAGATCGACGGCCTCGACGTCCTCGACTCCCTCGGGTCGCTCGTCGACAAGTCCCTGGTGCGGGTCGTCGACCGCGATGGCATGCGGCGCTACGCCATGCTCGGGACCATCCGCCAGTTCGGTCTCGATGAGCTCGCTCGCTTCCCCGACGAGGCGGCCGAGCTCGAGGAGCGCCATCGGGCCTGGTGGCTGGCGACCGGTGGCACCGAGCAGACGCCGACCCCCGACGACGCCCCCAACGTCCGCCAGGTCCTCGACCAGCTGCTGTCGAGCGGCGACGGCGACGACGCCCTGCGCGCCTTCGTGGCCCTTGACGAGTGGTGGGTGTCCCCTCGCCTCCTCCGCGAGGGGCTGGGCTGGGCCCAACGGGGGCTGGCGGCGGCGACCGATCCGACCGTCCGGCGCCAGGCCGCGCTCCTCGCCACCCGTCTGGCCTGGCTGGCCGACGAGTCCCGTCTCGGCCTCGAGCTGGTCGAGGTGGCCAAGGGCCTGCTCGGGCCCGACGACGACGACGACTTCCTGCTGGCCACCGAGTTCGAGGGCCTCCACGCCTGGCGCTCCGGCTCGTTCGAGCAGGCCCGCAAGGCGTTCGAGGTGCTGGCCGCCGACCAGGGCGGTGACCTCGAGCAGGCCCACAACATGCTGGGCCTCATCACCTATGCGGCCGGCGACCTGGTGGCCGCCCGCCACTGGTGGACGCAGCTGGCCGCCGGGTCGACCACCGACGCCCAGATCAACTATGCCCGGACCCGCCTGGCCATCCTCGACGTGGCCGAGGGCCACTGGGACAGGGCCGACACCGAGCTGGCCGCCTTGCTGGCCGATGCCAAGCGACGGGCCGGCCGCTTCGGCCCCGACGAAGCCCAGGGGTATCTGGCCCGCTCGGCGCTGGCTGACCTGCGCAGCCAGCTGGGCGACCATGCGGGCGCCCTCGCCGTGTTCGAGGATTACGAGGCTCTCACCGACCGCGAGGTGTGGGCCAAAGGGGGCACGGCCCTCGACGCCAGCCGGGCCACCGTGAGCCTGTCGGGTGTCTACCGGCGAGCCGGGCGGCTCGACGAGGCGCGGGCTGTCCTCGTCCCCGTCCTCGAAACGATGGTCGACGCCGGCGCTCGTCACGCCGAGGCCTGGATGCGCACCGAGCTGGCCCGCATCGAGTTCGCGGCCGGCGACCTCGACGCGGCCGACGCCGAGGCCGAGCGCTCGACCCTGATCTACGACGCCTTGGGCGTGAACTACTTCTGGACGTACTCCCACGGCGTCAGGGCCGACGTCGCCGTGGCCCGCGGCCACTACAAGGCGGCGGCCGAGCTCGAGCGCCGCTTCCTCGCCGACAACCCGGCCGAGGAACGGCTGTACGGCTATGCCACCTGCTTCGAGCGGCTGGCTGTCGTCGCGGTGGCGGCCGGCTCGTTCGCCGATGCCGGCCGGCTGCTGGGCGCGGCCCAGGCCC
>JAUTXA010000173.1 GCA_030838265.1 Actinomycetota bacterium
ACGCGGGCTGGGAGGCCGTAAACGTCGACTGCGCCGTCGTGCTCGACGCGCCCCGGCTGGCCCCCTACCGCCGCTCGATGCAGGAGCACCTGAGCCAGGCCGTGCGGGCCGACGTGTCGGTGAAGCCCAAGCGAGCCGAAGGCCTCGGGGCCGTGGGCCGGGGTGAGGGCATCGCCTGCTGGGCCGTCGCCCTCGTCGATCGGCGGGAGGGGCGTTGACGCCCGCCCCGCGTCGAGGAGCCGGCGCCGGCGGCGACAAGCGCGGCTCCAAGGGGGCCAAGCGCAACCCCGGCACCAAGGGGGCGGCCAAGAGCGTCCCGAAGGGCGGGGCCAACGTCCGGGGGGCTCATCAGCCCCGCCGCGACCACCAGGCCCGTGAGCAACACGAGCCCCGACAGCCCCGGCCGGCTCAGGGGGCGGGGGGACGGCAGGGACTGGGCGGCGAGCAGATCGAAGGTCGCCAGGCGGTGCGCGAGCTGCTGCTGGCCCGCCGCCGGCGCGTCCGCGAGCTCTGGGCGGCCGAAGGCATCGAGGACCACCCCATCGTGAGTGAGATCCTCGACCTGGCCGGCGAGGACCGCATCCCGGTACGGAGGGTGAGTCGGGGCCAGCTCGACACGGTGGCCGGCACCGAGGCACCGCAGGGGGTCCTGGCCCGGGCCGAGCCCCTTCCTGAGGCCGACCTCGAGGCCCTGGCTCGCCCCAGGAGGACCGCAGACGGCCGGCGCGTCCCGCCCTTCCTGGTGGCCCTCGACGGCGTCACCGACCCACACAACCTCGGGGCCCTGCTGCGCACCGCCGACCTGGCGGGCGCCACCGGTGTCGTCGTGCCCCGCCACCGCTCCGCCCACATCACGCCGGCTGCGGCCAAGGCGGCGGCCGGCGCCATCGAGCACGTGCCCGTGGCCCTCGTCCCCGGCCTGCCCGCCGCCCTCGTCCGCCTCAAGGCTCTGGGGGTGTGGGTGGTGGGTCTGGATGCGAGCGCTGAACGCCCAGTGTGGGATCTCGAGCTGGCGACGGAGCCCCTCGTCCTCGTGTTTGGGAGCGAAGGGAAGGGTTTGTCGGATTTGGCGAAGAAGCGCAGCGACGTCCTCGTGACCATCCCGCAGCTAGGCCATCTGGACTCCCTCAATGTGTCCGCAGCCGGTGCCGTGGCCTGCTTCGAGGTGGCCAGGCGCCGATTTTTTGACCCAATTGCCGGGCCAACGACCCCCCCGTAACGATTGAGACGTCGACATCTCGCGTTAAATTCCTGCATGCCCATTGACACATCGGGCAGAGCCTGGTTAAAAGTGACTAGTCCTTCCCCCCCGTCAGCTGGGTAAACCTCCGGCTAAGGGCGTCACTCACACCAGGAGTCGAACTCACCACATGGCGCTTACCGACACCCTCGCCCTTCAGGACCTGAGCGACGACCAGCTCGTCGAGAAGTATCACGAGGGCAGCCACGAGGCGCTGAACACGCTCATCGAGCGGTACCGGCGCTTCGCTCGGGCCAAGGCTCGGGGGTACTTCCTGGTGGGTGCCGATTCCGACGACATCGAGCAGGAGGCCCTGCTCGGGCTGTTCAAGGCGGCTCGCGACTTCCGGGCTGACCGCCAGGCGTCGTTCCGGGCTTTCGCCGAGCTCTGCATCACCCGCCAGGTCATCACCGCCATCAAGACGGCGACCCGTCAGAAGCACCAGCCCCTGAACCAGTACGTATCGATCTCGGGCGTGCGGGGCGGCGACGATGCGGCCGAGCACTCGGTCGAGGACCTGCTCGAGGATCACTACATCGCCGACCCGGCCGAAGAGATCGTGTCGAAGGAGCGCATGGCCGACATGCGCACCTCGATGGCCGAGATGCTCTCCGGGCTCGAGGTCGATGTCCTCCGTCTCTACGTCGAGGGCAAGTCGTACCAGGAGATCGGCGACCACCTGGGCCGCCACGTGAAGTCGATCGACAACGCCCTGCAGCGCATCAAGCGCAAGCTCGACACCCACCTGCAGGACCGGGCCGCGACCGAGGTCGCCGCCGAGCTCGTCTTCGCCTGAGCCAACCCTCCGCTCGAGCCGGGTGTCGGGATCGAACCGACGACATCCTCTTTACAAGAGAGGTGCTCTACCGACTGAGCTAACCCGGCGCTTCTGCCGCGGTGAAGTGTAAGGGTCGGTTCACCCCGAGGGTGCTTGTATCGGACCGTCGAGGCTGGCAGGCTGCACCGGATGGCCCTTTCTGATCGCGAGCGGGCGATCCTCGATTTCGAGCGCACCTGGTGGACACAGCCGGGCCCGAAAGAGGTCGCCATCCGGGAGCGGTTCGAGCTCTCGCCCACTCGCTACTACCAGCTTCTCCACGAGCTGCTCGAGTCGCCGGATGCCATCGCCTACGACCCGCTCGTCGTGCGCCGGCTCCGCCGCCTGCGTGACCGCCGCCGCCGGGCCCGTTACGAGGGCCGCTCCGCCGGCGAGCCCCCGGTGCGGTGAGGCGAGGGCGACACGCGGCCGGCGACAGCTCCTTCGCCCGGTCGGCTGGGGTGAACGCCGGACGCGGGGCGGCACTGCTCGTCGTCGCCGTGCTCGTCGGCATCCTGCTCCTCAACAAGGTCGACGACACCAAGACCAACCTCACCGCCGGCGGGGTGGCGACCACGACAACGGCCAAACCGTCGTCCGCCTCGTCGACCACGACCCAGGCACCTCATCGCCCGCAGGACGTCAAGGTCCTCACCCTGAACGGCACGAACGTGCAGGGCGCGGGCCGGCGGGTGAGCGACAACGTGCACACGCAGCAGTACAACATGCTCTCCCCGGTCGACGCGACAGCGGCAGCCAAGGCCGCCACCCGGTTCACCGCCGTGTACTACACGCCGGGCTACGAGGTCGACGCCCGGGCGATCGCCCGCTTCCTCAACTTGGCGGCCACGTCCGTTGCGCCCTACCCAACCTCGGCGCCGCCGGTCGCGGACACCCGCACAGCCCAGGTCGTCATCGTGGTCGGCCCTGACCTGGCTGGGACGGCGACGAGCGGCGCCAGCTCGACGACGTCGACCACCAGGCAGCCCTAAGCCCCTTCGTCCCGCGGCGTCAGTCGAGGCGGCGGGTCGTGGAGTCGACCTCGATCGTCATCGTGCCCGAGACCGTCGTCCCGGCCGTAGCGAGCGGCGCCGAGGCCGGTGCCGTGATGGTGACCCGGAAGCGGCCCGTGGTGTGAGCGTGGACCCGCACCACCGAACCGTCGTTGACCCAGCGCGTGGTCGACGCCTTGGTGGTCTCGGTCCCGGCGAGGGTGATGGTCCCGGCCGGGTCCGGGGCGGTCTGGCGGACGGGCAATCGGTAGGTCTCGTCGACGCGCGCCACTCGCCGCCGGCCGTCGATCGAAAAGGCGGTCAGCTTGCCCTCGCCCGTGAGTGACACCTGCTTTCGATCGGGCACGATCACCGGCTGACGGAGCGCCCAATGCTCACCGGCCCCGAGGCGGCGCGGCGGCGGTGACCCGGCCGCGACCGGGAAGAGCTCGGCGATGCCGAGCCGGCCGAGAAGGCTGGCGGGGATGCCCTCGACCCGGTCGATCTCGGCCAGCTGGCCGCTGCGGTCGAGTCGAGCCACGAAGCGTTGCGGGGCCTGGCCCTCGCCCCGCAGCTCGACTTCGACGGTGACGCCGTCGCGGGTGGATCCCACCACCCGTTGGTCGATGATGAGCCGGGTGACCTCCTGGCGGCGGCGGGGAGCTGACCCGTCGAGGGTGGTCACCGATGTCGAGTGCACGTCGACCTGATAGCGAAGGTGAGCGTTGGCCGTGGGTCTGAAGGTCAGGAGGGCGGTCGATCGCTGGCACGCCGTCATGGCGGGGACGGCGAGGACGAGCCCAGCGGCGGCCGCTCGCCAGCGGCGGGGGATCCCAACCATGAGCGCCTGAGGCTACTTTCGACCGATGGCCGCCCCCGCCCTCGACGAGCTGCTCCGTCCTTGGCGGGCCGATCCCGCGCGCTCGGCCATCCTCACCGACTTCGACGGCACCCTCGCACCCATCGTCAGCGACCCTCTCGCCGCCCGGCCCCTCGCCGGAGCGGTCGACGTCCTGCGCCAGCTGGCCGCTCGCTACGCCGTGGTGGCCGTGATCTCGGGCCGCCCCGTCACCTTCTTGCTCGACCGGTTCGGCGACACCGGATCGGTGATCCTCTCCGGTCTCTACGGACTGGAGTGGATCGGCCCCGGCGGCCACCGGCGGGAGCACCCGGGCGCCGCGCCCTGGCGTCCGATTGTGGCCGGCGCCGCCGACGAGGCCGAGGCCAACGCGCCTCCCGGTGTCTTCGTCGAGCGAAAGGGGCTCTCGGTGACGATCCACGTCCGCACCGCGCCCGAGCGGGACGAGTGGGCCAGGGAGTGGGTGACGACCAAGGCGAGCGAGACGGGTCTCGCCGTCCACCCGGCTCGCCGCTCCTACGAGCTGCGCCCGCCTGTCGCGGCCGACAAAGCCTCGGCCGTCACCGAGTTGGTGGGCGCGCTCGACGCCGCCTGCTTCATGGGCGACGACCTCGGCGACCTGCCTGCCTTCGACGCTCTCGATCGCCTGGCCGCGGCGCGAGGGCTGATCACCGCTCGCATCGGCGTCGAGAGCTCGGAGGCCCCGTCCGAGCTCTTGGCCCGCGCCGACGCCCTCGTCGCCGGCCCCGAGGGCGCGCTCGCCGTCCTGCACTCGCTGCTTGACGTCGAGTAGACGTCGAGTAGTCGTCGATCAGTCGCGCCCGGCGGCCAGCTGGTCGGCGAACCAGTCGTCCGGGGTTCGGGCCTCGGCCATCTGGCGAAGGGCGGCCCATCGCTCGTGGCGTTCGGCGGCGTCGAGGTTCAGGGCGAGGTCGAGGGCGTCGGCTGTCGCCGCCACGTCGAAGGGGTTCACGGCGATGGCGGCGTCGGCCAGCTCGTCCCACACACCGGCCTCAGGGCTGAGGAGGACGACCCCGTGATGCTCGTTGACGAGCGGTCCCTCCTTGGCCACCAGGTTCAGCCCGTCGCGCACCGGGTTGACCAGCAGGACGTCGTAACGGCGGAGGGCCGCGACCGACCGCGGGTAGTTGTCGCGCATGTCGAGGATGATTGGCGTCCAACCCGGGGTCGAGAGCTCGGCGTTGATGCGGTTGACGACGGACTCGACCTCGGTCCGGTAGGCCTGGTACTCGGGCAACGTTTGGCGCGACGGGTAGACGTAGGCCACGAAGACGACGCGCTGACGCCACGACGGTCGGGTGCGCAAGAGGTCCTCGTAAGCGAGGAAGCCGCGCACGATGTTCTTCGACAGCTCGATGCGGTCGACCCTGGCGATCACGGCGCAATCACCGACTTGGGCGTCGAGTCGCTCGAGGGCGGCGTGGCACTCGTCGCTGGTGGCCACCCGGCGGAGGTCGTCGGCGTCGGGTGCGGCCGGTGACACGAAGGTGCGCGGCGCCCGCCCCAGCACGTCGACGCAGCAGGCCTCGAAGTTGGCGGCCCAGCGGGCGGCGTGGAAGCCGCAGGCCCGGTTGCCGGCCACACCCTCGAGCAGCTCGACGCGGATGTCGTAGGGGAGGACGCGCAGGGCGACGGGGTCGCAGAACGGCGTGTGGTGGAAGTACACGGTGTTGAGGTCGGGCCGCTCCTTGGCCAGACGGGCCCCGATGAGGCTCAGGTGGTAGTCGTGAACGAGGACGGTGGCGCCGTCGTCGGCTTCGTCGATGACCAGGTCACCGAGGGCTACGTTGACCTTGCGGTAGGACTCCCAGGCCTCCATCCACCGTCGGTCGATGCGGGGCCGCCGTGGGAGGTCGAACAGGCCGTGGTTGAGGAACCACAGGGTCGAGTTGGCCACCACGTCGTAGTACTGGCGGTAGGTGTCGGGATCGATGTCGAGCGTCCTGACGCGGAAGCCCTCGGCTTCGATGGCGCCGTCGGCGGTGGCGTGGCGGTCGGCATCGGTAAGGGCGCAGGCGATCCAGGTGGCGTTGGTGGACGCCACCGCCGGCCCCAAGCTGCTGACCAATCCGCCCGCCCCGCGGCTGGGGACGAGCTGGCCGGCGTCGTCCTCGATGAACGAGATCGGCCCCCGGTTGGAGACGACGACAACGTGGTGGTCGGACACGTGGGGCACCATACCCAGCGTGCCCCACTTGGTCGCTGTCCCCGACAAGTTCCGAGGCACCGCGTCCTCGGCCGAGGTCGCGGCCGCCATGGGCCGGGCCGCGGCGGCGGCCGGGTGGACGTGTGACGAGGTCCCCGTCTCCGACGGCGGCGAGGGGCTGCTCGACGTCCTGGGCGGGCGATCGCGGGTTACACGGGTGACCGGGCCGTTGGGCCAGCCCGTCGACGCCGGTTGGCGTCTGGTTCGGAAGTTCCCGGCCGGGCCCGAGACCGACGGCGAGACGGCGGTCATCGAGATGGCCCGGGCGTCGGGCCTCGAGCTGGCGGGCGGTCCCGAGGGCAACGACCCGTTGCGAGCCAGCACGCGGGGGACGGGCGAGCTCGTGGCGGCCGCTCTGGCCGCCGGGGCGGGACGCATCATCGTGGGCGCGGGCGGCTCGGCCACCACCGATGGAGGACTCGGCTGCCTCACCGCCCTCGAGCCCCTCAGCCGGTTGGCTGGAGTCGAGCTGCTGGTGGCCTGCGACGTCGAGACCACATTCGTCGACGCCGCCTCGGTCTTCGCCCCTCAGAAGGGAGCGACGCCGGCCCAGGTCGCCCTGCTGGCTCGTCGTCTCGAGCGCCTGGCCCAGGTCTACGAGCAGGACTACGGCATCGATGTGCGCAACCTGCTGTCGTCGGGGGCGGCCGGCGGTCTGGCCGGCGGCTTGGCTGCCGCCGGCGCCACCCTGCTCGGTGGGTTCGACCTGGTGGCTGATCTGCTCGGGCTCCCCGGCCGCATCGAGTCCGCCGACCTCGTCCTCACCGGCGAGGGTCTGCTCGACGACCAGTCCTTCGAGGGCAAGGTGGTCGGCGGGGTCCTGGCGCTGGCCGGGGCGAGGACCCGCGCCATCGTCGGCGCCAGCGAGGTCGACGAGCCTCCGACGCCCGTCCTGTCGCTCAGCGTGCGCTTCGGTCGGGAGCGAGCCATGGCCGACACCCTCGCTTGCATCGAGGAAGCGACTGCCGAGGTGCTCGCCCCGCTCGCTTAGGCGGTGCGGCGGGCGCCGATGTCGGCCAGGGGCGGCCGCTCGGAGAAGGCCACCTCGACCGCGTCGCCCGTCGGGCGCACGAGGATGCTCGACCACTCGGCGCCGCGCTCGATGCCGGCCCGGTCGAGGGCGGTCTGCAGGATGGCCATGGACTGCTCGGCCAAGTCGGGCAGTGCTCGGTTGCGATGGACTCGGTTGCCGAGGTCGACCTGGGCGAGGGCGTCGATCCCGAAGCGACGGGCCACGTCGACGAGCAGGCCCATCTCGACGCCGTAGCCGTCGACGAAGGGGACGGCCTCGAGCACCTCGCGCCGGGCCGCGCACTCACCGGCCAGCGGTTGCACGACCGTCGTCAACGCCGGGAACAGCAGCGACAGCAGCGGTCGGGCCACCAGCTCGGTGACCCGGCCCCCTTCACCAGCCCGACCGTCGAGGGGCCGCTCGTAGAAGCCCTTCACGAAGCCGATGGTGTCGTCGGTGAGCAAAGGCCCGAGCAGGCCCACGACGAAGCGGGGCCCGAAGTTGCGGACGTCGGCGTCGCAGAACACGACGAGATCGCCGTCGGCCTCGAAGAGGCCCCGCCACATGGCATCGCCCTTTCCCCGGCTCGGCCCGTGGTCCGCCAGCACGGCGTTGGCGTCGATGACACGCGAGCCAGCGGCCCGCGCGGTCGCTGCCGTGCCGTCGACCGAGCCGTCGTCGATGACGAGGATCTCGTCGACGAGGGCGACGTGGTCGACCAGCTCGCGTCGCAGCACCCCAACGATGCGGCCGACGGTGGCCTCCTCGTCGCGCGCAGGCAGGCACACGGTCACCGTCCGTCCGGCCTTGAGCCGGGCCAGGGCGGCGGCCGAGAAGTCCCGATGATGGAACGTGCGGACGCACGGGGAGGGCACGGGTCCATCTTGGCCGCCCGCCGGACCTTCGGTGAACCCGGATAACGGTTGGCCATTCCGGCGCCGGGCGTGCCAACATTGACCCATCATCCAGAGCGGTCGAGGGATCGGGCCCGACGACGCCGCGGCAACCAGTTACCCAACCAGGTGCCAATGCCCGAAACGATGAGGAGGACAAGTGCCGTTCGTTGAAGGTCTCCGCTGCCGGGAGTGCGCGCGCACCTACCCGGCGGAAGCGCTCCATGTCTGTGAGTTCTGCTTCGGGCCTCTCGAGGTCGCCTACGACTACGAGGCCATCGCCGCCTCGGTGACGAGGGAGAAGATCGCCGCCGGGCCCCAGACCATCTGGCGCTACGCCGATCTGCTGCCCGCCGACAGCACGGCCCCCGTCGACCTCGGTGCCGGCTTCACGCCGCTGGTGCGGGCCGACCGGCTGGCCGCCGAGCTCGGCCTGGGCGAGCTCTGGATCAAGAACGACACCGTGAACCCGACCGGGTCGTTCAAGGACCGGGTGGTGTCGGTCGCCCTGACCCGGGCCCGCGAGCTGGGCTTCAAGGTGGCGGCCTGCGCGTCCACTGGCAACCTGGCCAACTCGGTGGCGGCCCACGCGGCGCGCGCCGGCATGGAGTCGTTCATCTTCATCCCCGCCGACCTCGAAGCCGGCAAGGTCGTCACCACCGCGGTCTACGGGCCCAGCCTGATCGCCGTCGACGGCAGCTACGACGACGTCAACCGTCTGTGCGCCGAGCTGGCCTCCGAGCAGCCCACGTGGGCGTTCGTCAA
>JAUTXA010000176.1 GCA_030838265.1 Actinomycetota bacterium
GGGCTCTGGAAGCTGATGGGGTTCTGGCCGAGGTCGCCGATGAGGGGGATGCGGTGCTGGCGCAGGTAGGGGTCGGCTCCCTGCGGGGCGGGCATGCCGGCGATTGCGAAGACGTGATCCTGCTCGACGAGGCGCTGGGTGAGGGTGGCGTCCTGGCTCGGGTCGGCGCCGTGGTCGTCGTAGTAGATGAGCTTCGACTTCCGCAGGTGATGCGCCGGCGCGTAGACGGAGTTGAAGTAGCTCAACCAGGCCTGTCCGCCCTGGAGCCCCTGCTCGCCATAGATGCCGAGCGGGCCCGAGAGCACGGTGATGCCGCCGATCAGCACCAGGTCGCACGTGACGCCCTGGCTTGGGTTGGCGTCCTTGCAGCCAGTGGTGGTGCCGCCGCCGGTGGCACCGAGAGCCTTCCCGGAGGCGCCGGCCGCCGCGCCGCTCGAGCCGGTCGCACCTGCCGCCGACGCGCCCGATCCGGACGACCCCGCGACCGGGTTGCCGTTGGCGTCGGTGATGGCGTTGCCGTTGGCATCGGTGAGGGGTTGGCCGTTGCCGCCGATGGCTTGGAGCGTCGACGTGGACTTGGCCTTCCGGTTGCCTTCGACCACCGAGAGCGTGGCCATGGTGAAGATCAGCGCCATCGTCAACGCCCCAGCGAGCAGCTTGGTGCCGCTCGAGCGCATCAGCAGACGCATTCCCTGGCGGAAGTCATCGCCGCCGGAGCTGGTGGTCTCGGTCGGGACGGGCAGGTCGGTCATGACGATCCTCCGGTCATGCTCATGCCTCCACCTTGGCGCCGGCGAGGAACACCGACCGGAGGAGGTCTTCTCGTTGCAGAAGCTCGGCGCTGGCGCCGTCGAAGCGCATCTGGCCCTTCTCGAGGAAGTAGGCGTGCTCGGTGATCGACAGGGCGAGGTTGGCGTGCTGCTCGACCAGGACAAAGGCCACGCCCTCGCCGTTCATCCGATGCAGGATGTCGACGAGGCCCTGCACGATCGTCGGGGCCAGGCCGAGCGACAGCTCGTCGATCATGATCAGCCTCGGCTCGAGGACAAAGGTGCGGCCTAGGGCCAGCATCTGAGCCTCGCCACCCGAGAGGGTTCCCGCCAGCTGGGTCCGTCGCTCCGAGAGCCGGGGGAACAGCTCGTAGATCCGTTCGATCGCGTTCTTCACTCGGGCCCGGTCCTTGCGGATGGTGTGGGCGCCCATCTGCAGGTTCTCGAGCACCGTGAGGTTCGGCAGCAGGCCTCGGCCGCCGGGGACCTGGCTGATGCCGAGGGGCACGGTCTGCTCAGGCGGCAGCTTCGAGATGTCTTCACCGTCGAACAGAACTTGTCCGCCCCACGGGTGGAGCAGGCCCGACACGACCTTCAAGATGGTCGACTTCCCGGCGCCGTTCGTGCCCAGCAGGGCGATGATCTCGCCCGGCCTGACACTGAGGTCGACCTTGCGCAACACCTGGACCGCGCCGTAGCCGGCGTCGACGGCCTTGAGCTCGAGCAGGGGTGCGTCAGCCATGGCCGACCACCGTCCCGTAGCGGGCCGTGCCCAGGTAGCTCTCGATGACCTGCGGGTCGGCCTGCACCTCGTCGGGCAGGCCCGACGAGATCACCTCGCCCGTGGCCATGGCGTAGATGCGGTCGGAGATGCCCATGATCAGTGGCATGTCGTGCTCGATGATCAGAATGGTGGCACCGGTGGTGTCGCGCAGCTGCAGGAGCAACGGCGCCAGCTGCTCGGTCTCCTTCTGGCTGATGCCGGAGCTGGGCTCGTCGAGCAGCAAGAAGCGGGGCCGAAGGGCGACCATGCAAGCCAGCTCGGTGAGCCGCAGCGTGCCGTAGCTGAGCTCGGAGCAGTACTTGTTGCGATAGGCATCGAGGCCCATGCTCAGGCAGAGCTGTTCGGTGGCGGCGATCACCGCCTCCTCGTCGACCGAGGCCTTGCGCGAGCCGACCGAGCTCGACCAGGCGTTGACCGTCATCCAGCGGTGCTGGGCGACTCGCAGGGTGTCGAAGACGCTGAGGTTCTGAAACAGCCGGCAGCTCTGGAAGGTGCGGCCGATGCCCAACCAGGCCCGGTTGTGGGGCGCCTCGTCGAGGAGGTCGACGACGACCCCGGGCTTCCGGGGGGCATCGTCGGGGACGCGGTAGTAGACGCGCCCGGCATTGGGTCGATAGAAGCCCGAGATGCACTCGAAGAGGGTCGTCTTGCCGGCGCCGTTGGGGCCGATCAGGCCCACGATCTCACCCTGCCGGACGTCGAGGGAGACGCCGCCGAGGGCCTGGAGGCCACCAAAGCGGAGGGTCACCTCGTCGAGCCGAAGGAGCACCTCGGGATCCATCTCGACGGCGCCGGGGCCGGCGGAAGATCCCGGTTCAAGGGCATCGCCCTCTTCCGAGGATCGGCGGCGGAGCCGAGAAAGGACGGACGTCACGAGCCCACCTCGGCCACGTCGATGACGTCAGCGGCTTCCCAGACGGCTTCCTCATCGGCCGCGGTGGTGGGCGACACCGGATCGAGCCCGACGACCTCGCCCCGGGCCTGGTCGTCAGTCGCACCGAACTCACCGGCCGTCAGGATGAGCCTCGTCTCGTCGTCCGGCCGCACCAGCCGCTTGAGGAAGCCCGCCGTCCCCTGCGGGTAGCTGAACACCGTCCAGATCAGCAGGAGGCCGGTGACGATGGGGATGGTCTGGTTCGACCCGTTGACGGGCTGCGCCGTCAGCTGGGGCAGGACGGCGAAGAAGAAGCCCACGAGGACGGCCCCGAACAGCTCGCCGATGCCGGTCAGCACGCCGTAGCCGATGAAGGTGACGCCGAAGATGAAGAGGAAGTTGATGGGCGACATGTTGATGAACAGGTAGCCGTACACCGACCCGGCCGCGGCGGCGACCGCACCCGAGATGCAGAAGGCCAGCAGCTTGTAGCGGGTGGGGTTGATGCCGAAGGCGATCGCCGTGGGCTCGGAGTCGCGGATGGCGAGGAAGGCCCGGCCCGTGCGCGATCGCCTCAGGTTGTAGGCGACGTAGAAGCACACGACCGCCACGCCCAGGCTCAGGTAGAAGACCTGTGATGGATAGGTGAAGGGACGGTGGATGACGCCGCTGGGGCTGTTCCAGTTCACGCTGTTGTTGCGTTGCAGGCTGGGTGTGAGGAACAGATCGGTGTCGATGGCCACGGCGAAGGCCAGCGTGACCAAGGCGAGGAAGAACCCCCGCAGACGGAGCGACGGGAAGCCGATGACGAGGGAGAAGGGGACCGAGATGAGCACGGTCAGCGGAACGACCACCAGGTAGCTCCAGTGCCGCACCCCCCCTGACAGCATCGCCGTGGTGTAGGCGCCGAGCCCGA
>JAUTXA010000222.1 GCA_030838265.1 Actinomycetota bacterium
ATCCACGATCCGGGCGTCGAGGTCGGGCGCGTCCAGAACTTTGGTTCCTGGTCGCCGTACATGGTGAAGGACGGGCGCACGTGCCTTGGCCTCGAGTTCTTCGTGAACGAGGGCGACGACATGTGGACCAAGTCCGACGAGGATCTCATCGCCCAGGGCAAGCGCGAGCTGTGCAAGCTCGGGCTGATCGACGACGTTTCCAATGTCGAGGCGGGTTACGTCGTGCGGATGCCCAAGGCCTATCCCGTGTACGACGAGCACTACCAGGCCCACGTCACCACGATGCGCAAGTGGCTCGAGGTGAACACCCCCAACGTGTTCCCGTGCGGCCGCAACGGGATGCACAAGTACAACAACCAGGATCACTCGATGCTCACGGCCATGCTCTCGGTCGAGAACATCCTCGGTGCCCACCACGACATCTGGAACGTCAACGTCGAGGCCGAGTACCACGAGGAGAAAGCCGTACCGGCTCCCGCCGGCTAGCCCGCGATCTCCTTCCCGGCGTCCATCACGAAGACGCTGTCACCGGGCTTGAGCGACAGCTTGGCGGCTTCGCCCCGCGTCAGCTGCACCCAGACCTCTTCGTCGCCGACCTTGACGTCGACCCGCACCTCGAAGCCGAGTCGGGTGACACGCAGGACCGTGGCGGCCTGAGCGCCGGGCGCCGGTTGGTCGGTCAGCTCGAGGTCGTGAGGGCGGACCATGCGGCCGCCGAGCTTGGTGACCGGGCCCAAGAACCCCATGACGAAGGCGCTGGCCGGCTGGTCGTAGAGCTCGTCCGGCGTCCCCACCTGCTCGACCCGCCCGTGGTTGATCACCACGATCTCGTCGGCCACCTCCATGGCCTCCTCCTGGTCGTGGGTGACGAACACCGTCGTCACGTGGACCTCATCGTGCAGCCGTCGCAACCAGACCCGAAGCTCCTTGCGAACCTGGGCATCGAGGGCGCCGAAGGGCTCGTCGAGCAGGAGCACGTTGGGCTCGACGGCCAGGGCCCGGGCCAGAGCCATGCGCTGGCGTTGGCCACCCGAAAGCTGGGCGGGAAGGCGGTCGCCAAACTGCTCGAGGTGGACGAGCTCGAGGAGCTCGTCCACTCGGCGTTGGACCTCGGCCTTGGGTCGCTTGCGGATCTCGAGGCCAAAGGCCACGTTCTTGCGCACCGACATGTGCTTGAAGGCGGCGTAGTGCTGGAAGACGAAACCGACGTTGCGCCGTTGCGGGGGGAGGCTGGTGGCGTCGAGACCCCCGATCTCGACCTGGCCCGAGTCAGGGGCCTCGAGTCCGGCGATGATTCGCAGCAAGGTCGACTTGCCCCCGCCCGACGGCCCGAGGAGAGCCGTGAGCTGACCGGTGGGGATCTCGACCGACACGTCGTCGAGGGCCGCGAATGTCCCGAAGCGCTTCGACAGATGACGGACCGAAATGGCCATCAGGCCTCATCCGCCGGTCGCAGGAGGTTGATGGCCAGCAGCACGGTGACCGCGATCGACGCCAACACGAAGGCCATGGCGTAGGCCGAGGGCTGGTCGAAGTTCTGGAAGCGCTCCTCGACGAAGAGGTTGGCGGTCTGGGTCTTGCCCACCAGCCGCCCCGACACCACGGCGACTGCCCCGTACTCGCCGAGGCCGCGGGCGAGGGTCAAGACGACGCCGTAGGCGAGGGCCCACCGGATGGCCGGGAGGGTGACCCTCGAGAAGGCCTGGCGGGCCGACGCCCCGAGCGTCCAGGCCGCTTGCTCCTGATCGGTGCCGATCTCCTCGAGCACCGGCACGATCTCGCGCACCACGAGCGGCAACGACACGAAGATGGTGGCGAGCACCATCCCCGGCAAGGCGAAGATGACGTGGACGCCGTGGCGGCCGAGCCAGGCCCCGAGCGAGGTGGTCGGGCCGTAGACGAGGATCAGCGCCAGGCCAGTGACGACCGGCGACACGGCGAGGGGCAAGTCGACCAGGGCGCTGAACAGCCGCTTGCCGGGAAAGGTGTGGCGGACAATCAGCACCGCCACGCCGACGCCGAAGACGGTGTTGCCGATGACGGCGATGACGGCGATGACGACGGTGACTTGCAGAGCGTGCACGGCGTTGGGCTGGCTCAGGGCGTGGAGGACAGGGCTCACGCCATGCTCGAACGTGCGGAGGCCGACGAGACCGAGGGGCAGCACGAGCAGCAGGCCCAGGTAGCCGAAGGCCACGATCCGCATCGCCCACTTAGCCACGGCGGACCGCCCAGCGCTGGGCCACGTCGAGGGCGAGCAAGACCAGCAGGGCGATGACCAGCAGCACCGTCGAGACGGCGGCCGCCCCTGTGGCGTTGTCGCTCTCGATGAGCCCGAAGATGTGCACCGACGCCACCTGCGTCTTGAAGGGGATGTTCCCCGAGATGAGCACGGTCGCGCCGAACTCACTGCTGGCCCGGGCGAAGGCCAAGGCGGCGCCAGCCGCGATGCCCGGGTACAGGTTGGGCAGGACGATCCGCCGGAAGATGGTGAGGCGGCTGGCACCGAGTGAGGCGGCCGCCTGCTCCATCTCGCCGTCCATCTCGAGGAGCACGGGCTGCACGGTACGCACCACGAATGGGAGAGTGGTGAACAGGAGCGCCACCAGCACGCCCGATCGGGCATAGGCCAGGTTGATCCCGAGGGGGCTGGTGGGGCCGTAGAGCGACACCAGCACGAGGCCGGCGACAATGGTCGGTAGGGCGAATGGGAGGTCGATGAGTGTGTCGACCAGGCGCTTCCCGATGAAGTCGTCGCGCACCAGGATCCAGGCGATCAGCGACCCCATGACCACGTTGACGACGACCACGATGGCCGCCGCCCCCATGGTCAGCCGCAGGGCGGCGAGGGCCTCCGGGGTCGTGACCGAGTGCCAGAAGCTGTCAGTGCCGTGGCTCGTCGAGCGCCATGCGACCGTGGCAAGGGGGACGAGCACGACGAGGCTCAGATAGAGGGTCGCCAGCCCCAACCCGACGGCCGTGCCCGACCGGCGACGCGCCCCCCCGGTCGCGCTCATCATTTCTTGGTGGGTACCCCTAGCTGGTGCTCGACGTCGACGAGGATGCCGGTGTCGGGATCGAAGAACCGCTTGGTCACCTTGTCCCACCCGCCCAGGTCGGTGATGGTGA
>JAUTXA010000256.1 GCA_030838265.1 Actinomycetota bacterium
AGAGCCAGACCGACGAAGGCGAGGCCCGGCGCGACGATGAGCACTTCAGCTACGTGGCCGCGTGGGAGTGGACCGGCGGCGCCCCGCCGGTGCTGCACAAGGAGCCGCTCGACTTCGAGCACGTCCACCTGACCCAGCGGAGCTACAAGTGAACCTGACGCTTCACGTCTGGCGGCAGACCGACGCCGCCTCAGCCGGCCACATGGCCACCTACGAGGCGCGTGACATCGCTCCCGAGATGTCGTTCCTCGAGATGCTCGACGTGGTCAACGAGGGCCTGATCCTCAAGGGCGACGATCCCATCGCCTTCGACAGCGACTGCCGCGAGGGCATCTGCGGCACGTGCGGCTTCGTCATCAACGGCGTGGCCCACGGCCCCCGCCAGGCCACCACCGTCTGCCAGCTCCACATGCGCAGCTTCAACGACGGCGACGTGCTGTGGCTCGAGCCGTGGCGGGCCCGCCCCTTCCCCGTCCTCAAGGACCTGGTGACCAATCGCGCCGCCTTCGACCGCATCATCGCGTCGGGCGGGTTCATCTCCGTCCCCACCGGGGCTTCGCAGGACGCCAACGCCATCCCGGTGCCGAAGCCCGACGCCGACACGGCGATGGATGCCGCGGCCTGCATCGGCTGCGGCGCATGTGTGGCGGCCTGCCCCAACGCCTCGGCCATGCTCTTCACGGGGGCCAAGATCCGCCACCTCGGTGTCCTGCCCCAGGGCCAGCCCGAGCGCCAGGATCGGGCCCTGGCCATGGTCCGCCAGATGGACATCGAGGGGTTCGGCACCTGCACCAACATCGGCGAGTGCTCGGCGGTGTGCCCCAAGGAGATCGACATGGAGACGATCTCGTTCATGAACGGCGAGCTCCTCCGGGCCACCCTGCATCACCGCTAGGGGCCGCGGCCGGCCCGGGGCGAACCGCCCTCGCCGGGCGGGGGTGCGCGTAACCACCCAACTTCTTGGCTTATGCTGTTTGGCATTCCATCCGATGGGGAAGGATGGGGGGTCTCGGTGGCGAAGTACTTGCTGTTCGGGGCCACGGAACCACTCTCCGTGACCAAAGGGCCCAGGCCCTCCCCGGACCAGCAAGATGACGCAGCCTTTCGACGAACTCGAGTCTCCGGGTCCCTGGCGACTGAACCGACAGACGGCGATGGCGGCCGCCTCGGTTGCCGGCCTGGTTGGGTTCGCCGACCTCACCGCCACCCACGGGCTGCTGGCGGCGGTGATGCTCTGCGCCGCGGCGGCGGCCCTGGTCAGCACCGTCCGCTGGGTCCACGAGACCCTTCCTGAGGAGCGGCGCGACCAGCTCGCCCAGCTGGTGGCCACCCTCGACGAGCACCTCCGGCCGTGGGCGGTCGAGACCGGCGAGCGGATCGTCGCCCGGGTGGCCACCGTCGTCCGTCCGCTGCAGGACGCCGTCGACGCCATCGTCGACCGCCACATCCCGCGCGAGACCCAGCAGCGGGCCGCCCACGTCGCCATGGCCATGGCCTCGGTGACCGCCATCCTGGCGTTGGTGCTCACCAGCGCCGCCCCGGTGCGCCCCGCGTCGGTCGCCACGGCCCGCTTGGCCAGCGGCAAGGCCCCCGCCGCCGTCCGGAGTCATCTCGGCCCCCTCGACAACATCACCAAGGAAAGCCGCAAGCCGGTGCCGGTGGCGGTCAGCCCGACGGCCAAGGCCGCCCCCAAGGCCACGGCTGCCGCGCCCCCGAACGCCCACGGCGTCCTGCCGGTGGGCAAGGGGATGTGGATCTGGCTGCCCGAGCGGGCCGAGGGCGGCGACGTGAGGGGCATCGTCAGCCGGGCCAAGGCCGTCGGCATCACCCACGTGTACGTGAAGGTGGGCTCGTCGGTCGATGGGTTCATCAACCAGGACTTCCTCGGTCGCCTGCTGCCCGCGGCTCACGCCGCCGGGATCCGCGTCTACGGCTGGGACTTTCCCTACCTCGACAACGTGGGGGACGACGTCAACCGGGCCGTCGCCGCCGCTCACTTCGCCGCCCCGGGCGGCCACCACCTCGACGGCCTGTCGGCCGACATCGAGCTGCAGAGCATGGGCGTCAAGATCAACCACGACACGGCCCTCGGCTACGGCGCCGGGCTGCGCAAGCTGCTCGGGGCCGACTACCCACTCATCGCCACCGTGCCCCGTCCCTCGTCGATGCTCACCAACTACCCGTTCGCCGAGATCGCCTCGAACTTCGACGCCTTGGCCCCCATGGTCTATTGGCTCAACCGCGAGGCCGGGGCCGACGTGGCCGGCGCCATCTTCTCGCTGCGGGGGTACGGCAAGCCGATCATGCCCATCGGCCAGGCCTACGACGGAGCCGCCGAGGGCGGTCGGCCCGGCGTCCCCCAGAAGGCCGAGATCCAGCGCTTCATGGCCGTGGCCGAGATGTACGGCTCGACCTCGGTGTCGTTCTGGTCGTGGCAGCACGCCGACCCGCAGGCGTGGGACGCCATCAGGGAGACGTGGCAGTTCAGCCTCCCGGCCGCCCCGCAGCCCTTCCACCCCGGCCAGGTCCGGGCCTACCAGTCGCTGCTCAGCAACCTCGGCTTCCCGGTGAAGCTCAGCAACCAGCTCGACCAGCAGACGGCGAACGCGGTGGCCGCATACCAGCAGCGGGCCCACCTCCCGGTGACGGGCATCATCGACGCGGCCACCCGGGCCATGCTGATGACCCCCTTCGCTCCGCCCATCCACGCCCACGGCTAGGCGGTTGCGAGACGGGCGCGGTCAGCCCGGGCGGGTCGTCCAGGCCTGGCGGCCCAGCTCGAGCCAGCCGACGGCAGTGCGCCCATCGGGCTCGTCGAACCGGCACAGGGTGCGGGCCAGCTGACCGATCTCCCCCTCGGGGCCGTCGAGGCGGACGGGGGCATGGAACAGCGGCGTCACGTCGAGGTTGAGGGCACCGACGTCGAGCGAACCTGACATCGGCAGCCCGCCGTCGCCACACTTCAGGTCGACGTCGAAGCTGGTGGTCACCTCGAGGTCACCGTCGGGCGGCAGGAAGAACCCGGGCGCGTAGTTGAAGTTCTCGAGCTCGACGAGGGTGGCGTGGAAGCGGCTGTCGTCGCCCATCCGGCCCGCCACCCAGGTGTGGTCGAAGCGCCACCAGTCGCGGACGCCCCACGAGTGATCGCGCTCGCCCGCGCCATCGAAGGCGATGCGGTCGGAGCCCACCAGGATCTCGCCGTGCACGTTGCAGGCCTGCTCGTAGCGGGTGACGCCCGGGTAGTCGAACGGCGGGCCGGCCCCCTCCCATTCGAGGTCGAGGCCGAACGGGACGAGGTCGCCCCGCTCGTCGCCATAGGCGGTGAGGGGATCGTCGAGCGACACGGCGAAGGCCTCGAGCCCGATCGACCAGTGGTCGTTGGCCGTCTCGCAGGTCAGGTCCGTCCAGAGGCCGTCGGTGCGGATCTCGAGGCTCTTGCCCCGGGGCAGTGGGGCCTCGTGGTCGCGCACCGCCAGCAGGGGCCGGTCGTTGCCGACCAGGTAGGCCCAGAACCACGACACGTTCAGGTTGGGCAGCAGGCCGAGGCGCACGTAGCCGCCCAGGCTCCCGTCGTCTGAGGCGAAGTCGAAGTACCAGGACTCGTTCCAGAGCGCCTCGGTGCCGGCCGGGTGGCGGAGCTCGTCGTGGTCAGCGGCCACGGATCACGCCCTGGTCGCCGCTGCAGTCGATCTCGACCTCGTCGCCGTCGGCCGGCTCGCCCTCGGGAAAGGTGGCACCCATCACGCACGGCAACCGGTACTCGCGGCTGACGATGCCGATGTGGCTGCCGGGCGTGCCGCTGGTGCAGACCACTGCGGTGAGCTCGTCGTAGATGGGCGCCAGGAAGGTGGCCCCGGCGTCGCGCACCAGGCCGACGACGCCGTCGGCACCGGTGTCCATCAGCTCGAGGACGTTGTCGGGCCCCTCGATCAGCTGCCACCGGCCCGTCACCGGCCCATGGTCGAAGACCTTCATCCCTGCCCCTACGTCGCGCACGCTCGCCGATCGTAGAGGCCAGACTCTCGCCGTGGACAAGCCAGGGGCCTTGGGAGTCGCCGATCTCGAGCGCGTCAACGAGCTCATCGCCTACCACTCGGCCATCTCGGGGGCGATGACGAAGGAGCGGACCAACCTCGAGTCGGCCCTCATCCCCGTCTCGGCCTACATCGTGGTGTCGGCTGTCGAGACCTACTACAGGTGGCCTTCGATGATCGCCGCCATCGACGCTCGGCTGCCGGCGGAGGAGATCGGGCGCCGGGCGCGCCGGCCCGGCTGCCGCATCAACGCCGTCCATCTCTGGACGGTGGCCAACATGTACCTGGTCGGGCGGAAGATCCTCGTCAGCCTCGGGATGGTGGCCGACGACGGGCCGGCGGCCCTCGGCGTACTCGACTTCTGGGAGCGGGCGGCGCGGGCCTACCGGGCGGACGGGACGCGCCAGGCGTGGGACACCGGGCTCTCAGCCCATCCCTACGACGCTGGGGTGATCGACTCCCTCATGGCAAGCGTCTCGCCGATCGACTCCGAGGAGACCAGGGCTGTCGTCGGCCGTTTCAACGCCACGTTGATGTCGTACCTGTTCCTGCTCTACTTCGACACCCGAGTGGGGACGGCGGACTCGGGGCCGTGGCCGCTGCCCGACGGTCGGACCCTGATGGTGCGCGACTTCTACCAGCTCGGTCCGAGCCACTTCTGGTGGTCGCCGGTCGGCGCCGATCTGCCGTATCAGAACCTCACCGCCGCCCTCGTGTTCGACGGCGTCGATGTGCGCGTGAACGACTGGGGCACGTCGACCCACGAGCCGGCCGATTACCTCCCCCATCTCGTCGGCTTCGGGCTGTGCACGACCGATGGCGGGGACGGTTCGCTTCGACCTGTGTCGTTCGACGAGCTGACCGCCATCGCCAAGGCGGCCAAGGGGGCCCAGGCCCAGCACTACCGCAACGTGGCGGCCATGTCGCGGGACGAGAAGATCCGATGCGGGGCCTACGTCTACTTCACCTTCCTTCGCCCCTTCGCCGAGGAAGCCGGCATCGCCGACGACCTCGACTGGACGGTGCCCCGCGACACCATCGGCCCCGTCTACGACGCCCTGTCGATGATCGAAGGCGGCAACGCCGCCCCCGAGGAGGGCGTCGACTACTACGAACCCATCGCCGCCCCGTCCCCGCCGGGCTGAACACAGCGCCGCCGCTTCTTGGTGCACTAACTCCCCCTGAGCGGGCACGAGCGCACCGAGACGCTGTCGCCGGTCGAGCACGCCATCATTGGTGCATGCGGCGACGCAGGTCGGGCGAGGCGGAGACGCGGCGAACCTTCTCTCCGGAGGCAAGACGCCAGGTCCTCGAGTACCAGTTCGTCCTCGTGCCGGTACTGGCCTTGTTGGGCGCCTACCTCGTCAGATTCTTCGTGAGCACATCCGTCGCCATCGGCATTGCTGTTGCCTGGGCGCTCGTTGTCACCGGCATCGCACGGTTCATCTGGCGCCGGCTGGGGACCACGGTGGCGAAGCCCCTCGTCCTCATCATCACCCTGCTCAGTGGACTGATCACAGGCGCTGCCGCTGCCTTCACCCCGCCACCGCCGACCTTCTCGGTCAACCAACCTGCGCTCCACCGCACCATGGCGCGGCTGCGAGACATCCAGGTCGAGCTCGATGCTTTGCCGGCCTACGAGACCCGGAGTCCGAGCCACGCATTCCGAAGTGGCTGCAGCGATGACAGTGGTGACCTCTTCCAACCTTCGGTCTCGCGAGAGTGGAAGACCGTCCCGGCCCAGGCAAACGCCCTCACCATCCAGATCGCGACCGACTTGGTGAAAAGAGGATGGGAGGGGACTCTGACACCGGACCGGTTCGGGAACATCTACCTCCACACGATGCGTGGTGGTCGACGGGCAACCGCAGAGGTTTACTCGTCCTACGAGTTCGACATCGTCGCTGTCGAGGCCCGCGTCCACGGTGACGAGCCCTGCAGGAAGAGGTGAGCCCACAGCGCATTCGAGACGCCCCGTCCGGCCCCGCCGGGCTGAACACTCGCGGCCGACCGCTGCTAGAACGCTCCGCTGTGGCGCCAGTGTTGAGGACGACCCGTGACTGAGACGGGTCACGTTCCGGGTTGGTATGCCGACCCCGATGGTGGCAATCGCCTTCGGTACTGGGACGGCCGGGGCTGGACCGAGCAGCGCCGGGAGCTCCCCGAGTGGGGGCATGCGACCGGTGATGGCCCGCCGCCGCCCAAGGCGCGACGGTGGTTCTCGATCACCATCGCCGTGGCCGCCATCGTGGGCGTGATCATCACCGCCCTCGTCATGCGCAGCGTCGGGCAGCGCCCGCCTCGCACCATCCACGACGCAGCCTTCGAACGCCAGGCCGACGCCCTCTGTAAGACGCGGCTCACGGACCTGCGGCCCGCTCGCTCCGACCCCGAGGGTCCGCCATCGAGCGTGGCACCCGTGGTCATGGGTGGACGGATCGACAAGACCGCCGACGAGATCGCTGCTACCGCGGCCGCCCTGCGCGCGTTGCCCGTGAACGAGAGCGATCACCGCTTGGTCGAGGCCTGGCTGGCCGACTGGGACGAGTACGCGGCGGTCGGTCACCGTTATGCCGACGCCGTGCGGGGCGGTGACCCGCGCACGTACACCAAGGTCGAGGCTCAGGGCCACGACCCCGTCCATCGCATCGGCCGCTTCGCCCGCGGCAACCACATCGACCACTGCGTGCTCTGACCAAGACGGGGATCATCGACCGCACGGAGGCCTGACGTCAGCGACTGGCTACCCTCCTAGCCCATGGAGGTCCTTTCCAGCCGAGTCCTCCTGCGCCCCCTCGACCCTGAGCGGTCGCACCGCTTCTACGGCGAGACCCTGGGCCTGCACATCTTCCGGGAGTACGGCGAGGGCGACCACCGGGGCGTCGTGTACTTCACCGGCATCGGGTTCCTCGAGGTTTCGGGTCGGGCTGAGGTTCCGCCGACGCTGAACAAGGCCCTCTGGCTACAGGAGCGCGACGTCGACGCCGACCACGACGAGCTCGTCGCCAATGGAGTCGAGAACATCCCGCAGCCCCGAGATGAACCGTGGGGCCTCCGGGAAATGTGGATCGCCGACCCCGATGGCATCCGCATCGCCATCATCCAAGTGCCGGAAGATCACCCCTTGCGCCGCCGATGACCGACACCAGAGCGGACGTCCCCGCCCTGCTGATCCGAGAGCTCGGGAAGCGGTTCGGCGCCAAGGTGGCCGTGGCCGGCGTGTCGCTCGAGATCCCTCACGGCAGCTTCTTCGGCCTCGTCGGTCCCAACGGGGCGGGCAAGACCACCACCTTGAAGATGGCCACCGGGCTGCTGCGGCCCGACACCGGCAGCGTCCTCATCGACGGCATCGACGCGTGGGCCTCGCCGCTCGAGGCCAAGATCCGCACGGGGGTGCTGCCCGAGGACCTCGCTCTCTTCGAGCGCCTCACCGGGGCCGAGCTCCTCAACTACACCGGCCTCCTCCGGCGAATGGAACCCCCCGTCATCGCCGAGCGCTCCCGCGAGCTGATCGACGTGCTGGGCCTCACCGACGACGCCGGCACCCTCGTCGTCGACTACAGCCACGGCATGCGCAAGAAGATCGCCTTGGCCGCCGCCTTGTTGCATGCCCCGCGCCTGCTGTTCCTCGACGAGCCCTTCGAGGCCATCGACCCCGTCTCGGCTCGGGCCATCCGCACCGTCCTCGAGCGCTACACGGGAGGCGGCGGGACGATCGTGTTCTCGAGCCACGTGATGGAGTTGGTCGAGCGGCTCTGCGACCGGGTGGCGGTCATGAGCGACGGTCGCATCGTGGCCACCGGGACGTTGGACGAGGTTCGGGGCGACCAGACGCTCGAGGACGCCTTCGTCCATCTGGTGGGAGCCAGCGACGTCGACACGAGGGACTTGGGATGGTTAGGCACTTCGTCAGCCTGAAGCTGCGCCTTCTGCGCAACGGCCTGATGGGGAACCGTCGGCGAATGACAGGGCTGATCGTGGCCATCGCCGTCTCGCTGCCCCTGGCGGGCATCGCCTTCACCGGCCTGGCCGCGATGCGAGCCAACCCCGATGCCCGCTTCGACGTCGCCACCCTCGGCTTCACCGTTCTGTTCCTGGCGTGGATCGTGTTCCCGCTGGTCTCGTCGAGCTCGGACGAGACCTTGGACCCGGCTCGGCTCGCCCTGCTGCCGCTCACCCGCGGCGAGATGATCACGGGCTTGCTGGCCGCGTCGGCCGTGGGCATCGCGCCGATCGCCACCATGATCGCCCTGGGTGGCGTTGTCGTCGGCTACAGCCAAGATCCGGCCAGCCTGGTGCTCACCATCATCGCCGTGGTGACCGAGCTCGCCCTCTGCCTGCTGGCCAGCCGGGCCGTCACCACGGCCCTGGCCGGGCTGCTGCGTTCCCGCAAGGCGCGCGACCTGAGCGTCATCTTGGTGACCGTCATGAGCCTCGGGCTGCGCGTGGCCACCCAGTTCTCTGGGGCTCTCCTCGACCCCCGTCATCGCGCCGCCGTCGACGCCGCCGCCCGATGGGCCTCGCTCACCCCGCCGGGCTTGGCCGGCAGGGCGGCGGCCGAGGCGGCAGACGGCCACGTGGCGTCGGCCCTCGTGGCGCTGTTGGCCGCCCTCGCTTTCGCCGTTCTCATCGGGTGGTGCTGGTGGGCCGCCCTCGACCACCTCTTGACCTCGGCCGACACGACGGGACCTCGGCGCAAGGCCGTCGCGGCCCCCACGGTTCGGGGTCCTCTCTTCGGACGCCGCCTGGCCTGGCTGCCCGCCACCAGGACGGGCGCGGTGGCGGCGCGCGAGCTGCGGTACGCGGCGCGCGACCCGCGTCGTCGGGCTCAGACCTTGGGCCTCATCCCGATCGTCGTCTTCCCCGTCCTGGCCAGCGCCTTCGGGCCGGTGAAGCACCCAGCCGCCATCCTCGCCACGCCGGCGTTGGCCTTCCTCTTCGCCTCCAACCTCGACAACCAGTTCGGCATGGATGGCGCGGCCTACGGGATGCACGTGCTGGCCGGCAACGACCCGGCAGCCGATCTGTGGGGCGCGGGCCTCGCCACCGCGATCGTCTCGCTCACGGCCATGACGGTGGTGCTCCTGGCCGAGGCCGTGTTCACGGGCGCATGGGCCTACCTACCTGCCGCCCTGCTTCTCACGATCGGCGCCCTCGCCGTGCGGGGCGGAGTGGGCAGCGTGCTGTCGGTGCGGGCGCCTCAGCCGGTGGCCACGGGCCGCAACCCGTGGGCCAGCCGGGGCGCCGGGGCTGGGTGCGCCAACGGATTCCTGAGCATCTTCGGATGGGTCGTCGGCGCCGTCATCTGCCTGCCGTTCGCGGTCGCGGTGGTGGCGTGCCTCCGGTACTGGCACGCCGGCCTGCTCCTCGTCGGGCTGGCCAGCGTGGGCTACGGCCTGTTCATCTGGCGGGTCGGAGTGAACAGAGCGAGCCGGTGGGTGTGGTGGCGCCTGCCCGAGCTGCTCGAGGCCATCAGCCCCAAAGCCGCGACCTGACTGTCACTCGACCCGGCGGAGAGGCTCGAGGGCGGTCACGTAGTCGACCAGGCGGGCCCCGAGCTCGAAGGGCAGCTCGGGTTCGGCCAGGTCCGGGTCGGGCCAGGTCTCGGAGATGCGACGCCAGGTCTTGGCCCGTCCCAGGAACGGCCCGGCGGTGGCCTCGCGACCGAGGGCCTTGCGCCACTTCTTCTCCTGCCCCACCAGATGGGCGAGGGCCTTCTCGTTCTTGGCCTGATCGGTGTTCTCGGCGTGGAAGCCGACCTCGAGCCCGAGGACCCGAGCCCCCTCGGCCAGCTCGGCGCCGATCACCTGAGCCTCGTAGTGCTCACGGGGAGGCTCGACCGCCCCGAACCACACCTTGATGCCGTAGCGGCGCACCCGGGTGCGCACCTCACCGAGCTGGCCGGGAACGGCACCTCGCACGATGTCGGCCACTTCCTCGAAGAGCTCCAGGTCCACGCCCACAGCATGTCGCGACGGCGGCGGCCATGATGGCGCCATGGGTGACCTTTCGGACAAGACCTTTTTCGTTACCGGCGCCAACACCGGCATCGGCCGGGCCACCGCCGAGGCGCTGGCCCAGCGTGGGGGCAAGGTCGTACTGGCCTGCCGCTCCGAGTCGAGGACGGCGCCGGTCGTCGACGACATCATCGCCAAGACCGACAACAAGGCGGTCGAGTTCCTGGCCCTCGACCTGGGCGACCTCGACTCCGTCCGGACGGCGGCTGCGTCCTTCCTGGCCCGAGACGAGCCGCTGCACGCCCTGATCAACAACGCCGGCTTGGCCGGCAAGCGGGGCCAGACCACGGCCCAAGGCTTCGAGCTGACCTTCGGCGTGAACCACCTCGGCCACTTCCTGCTCACGACGTTGCTGCTCGATCGGTTGCGCCAAACCGGGAGCACCCGGGTCGTCAACGTGTCGAGCGACTCGCACTACTCGGCCAAGGGCATCGACTTCGACGACCTCCGTCGGCCGACTAAGGGAGTCGGCCTCAGCGAGTACGCCGTGTCGAAGCTGGCCAACGTCTTGTTCACCCAAGAGCTGGCCCGACGGGTGCCGGCGACCGAGGTCAGCGCGTACTCGCTGCACCCTGGCGTCATCGCGTCCGACATCTGGCGCAGCGTGCCCTGGCCGGTGCGTCCCATCATGCGGCTGTTCATGAAGTCGACCGAGGAGGGGGCGGCCACGTCGCTCTACTGCGCCACCTCCGACGAGGTCGCCGGGCAGTCCGGGGCCTTTTACGTCGATTGCAAGCGCAAGGACCCGAACCCGGTCGCCACGCCCGAGCTGGCCCAAGAGCTGTGGTCTCGGAGCGAGGCCTGGACGGCGGCCTGAGGGCGGGTGCGGCGACGTCGGGTCGGAGGGTACAGTCGGCAGACTGCCGCCAAGACGAAGGGGGACCCCGTACCGTGACCTTTGCTGAGGTGATCGACGACCACTTCTTGGGGCGCTACCGCGAGCTGCTCGACGCGGAAGACGCCGCATTCGATGACCTTGAGCACGCCTGTGAGGAAGGCGACCGAGTCAAGTTCGAGGCCGATCTGGCCGCTTGGAAGGACGCCATCAACCGGAAGCTGGCGTACCTCCAGAAGCGGGGCATCGAGCTGAAGGTTGTGCTGGCCGTCTAGCCCAGCAGCTCTTTCACCTCGTCGCGTTCGGCCACCAACTCGTCGGTGGTGAGCTTGATCTTGGCCTTGGCGAACTCGTCGAGCTCGAAGCCCTCGATCACGCTCCAGCTCTGACCGTCGCTGGCCACCGGGAACCCGAACTGGAGGCCCTCGGGGATCCCATACTCACCCCGGCTGACCACGGCCAGCGAGGCGCACTCGCCCTTAGGCGTCGGTCGCCAGATGCTGTTGACCGAGTCGATGGCGGCATTGGCGGCCGAAGCGGCGGAGGACAGGCCACGGGCCTCGATGACGGCGGCTCCCCGCTTCTGCACCGTCTCGATGAACGGGCCCTCGAGCCAGGGTCGGTCGGTGATGACCTCGGTCGCCGGCTTGCCGCCGATGCGGGCGTTCTGGAAGTCGGGGTACTGGGTGGCCGAGTGGTTGCCCCAGATGGCGACGTTGCTGACCTCGGTGACGGCCACGCCGGCCTTGCGGGCCAGCTGGGCCTTGGCCCGGTTCTGATCGAGACGGGTCATGGCGAAGAATCGATCGTCTGGGACGTCGGGGGCGTGGCTGCGGGCGATCAGGCAGTTGGTGTTGCACGGGTTGCCGACCACGACCACCCGAACATCGTCGGCTGCCGCCGCGTTGATGGCCTCGCCCTGGGGCTTGAAGATGCCGCCGTTGATGTTGAGGAGGTCACCCCGCTCCATGCCCGCCTTGCGGGGGACGGAGCCCACGAGCAGCGCCCAGCTCGTGCCGTCGAAGGCCACCTTGGGGTCGGACGTGGTGACGACGTCGGCCAGCAGGGGGAAGGCGCAGTCGTCGAGCTCCATGACCACGCCCTCGAGGGCCTTCATGGCCGGCTCGATCTCGAGCAGCCGCAGGATGACGGGCTGGTCGTCGCCCAGCAGGTGGCCGGCGCCGATGCGGAAGAGGAGCGAGTAGCCGATCTGGCCGGCAGCGCCGGTGACCGTGACCTGTACGGGCGTCTTGGGCATGTTCCGACGTTATTCCTACGGGTCGGTGCGGACCCAACCGGCGACGCTACGCCCGCGTCAGCGGGCCGCCGCCCGGACTCTGTCGCGTTCGGCGGAACTATTCATGGAAACGCGACAACAAAGCCTGGGGAGATGCGGTCACTCCGCCGGCGGAGACTGTGTCGACGAACGACGCCACGTGAACGAGACGACTGTCTCCGTCGACTGGTCGTAACCGTTCAGCGTGCTCAAAACGCGAAGGGCGAGCGCCTCACCCGCCCCTCGGGTGAAATCGCTCTCGAAACCCTCGCCGGTCAGGTACCCCCGTCCCCAGTGATAGGGCTCGCGGTGGTGCTGCCGCCATCCGCCGGCTGGCAACGACTCGTCGAAGAAGGAGGTTGCGCCAGCAAGGTCGACTCGGGACCGACAAGCCATCGAGACACCGTCATCCCGCAAGATGGTCTCGATAACCTCAGTGCCGTCCGGAAGCGCAATCGGGACCGGTGGCACGACGTCATCGGCGGTGAGCCTGATCGTGGCTCCTTCGGCCTCGGGCGCTCCCCACATGCGCGTCGTCAAGCCTGGGGCGCTGACCCGGACCTGGTCACCCAACTGGCTGACCGAAACACCGAGGGTTCCGGTGAGGCTGTCGTCGATCGCCGATACTCCGGCGGCGACTTCGTCCTTGACCCCATCTCCGGGGTAGTACCAGGTGGCCAGCCCCTGCCAGGCGGCCGCCCGCCGTTCGAGTTCGCACCGCATCGATCCCCCGGTGCCAACCAGCCTGAACTGAGTGCCGCCCGCGGCCGCGTCGTCAAGAACCGCGACAAACGTCAAATCGCTCGAGGTGCACGAAAGAGTGAGCTCGCGGAGTGGGCCCAGCTCCGGTTCTTCGGTCGGCGTTCGAGCAATCCCGACCGTGGTCGGTGTTGAACTGACATCGGAGATCGCCTCCGGACTCGTCAGCGTTCCATCGCCGCCGGCGGAATCAATGGCCGCCGACATCGTGGCGACGACCCGCTCGATGAGTCCTTCGTAGCCCTCGGCGTCAGCCATGTCGATCGAGAACCGAGGGCCCCGCGGGCCGTCCTCCACCTCGGACACGTACGACGGCAACGGGTCGTCGGGCTCCTCAGGGTGCGGCACCGTGTAGACCGCGGCCCGCGCCGCCTGCATCGCCCGGCGGGCCACATCCGGATCGGACGAGTCACGCAGCTCGACTTGAGCGTTGCCGCTGCTCGCCGCCAGCGCGGCAACCAGGCCGGGATCCACCGTGACGGTCACCCGACGACGCGCCTGCCCCGCGCTACAGGCGGTCGACGATGGCTTGGCCGAACTCCGAGCACTTGACCTCGGTGGCCTTTTCCATGAGGCGGGCGAAGTCGTACGTGACGACTCGGTCGGCGATGCAGGCCTCGATGGCCCGCTCGATGTCGCGGGCCGCCTCATGCCAGCCGAGGTGGTCGAACATCATCACGCCGCTGAGGATCACCGAGCTGGGGTTGACCTTGTCCTGGCCGGCGTACTTGGGAGCGGTGCCGTGGGTGGCCTCGAAGACCCCGTGACCGGTGACGTAGTTGATGTTGCCGCCCGGCGCGATGCCGATGCCGCCGACCTGGGCAGCCAGGGCGTCGGACAGGTAGTCGCCGTTGAGGTTGGTCGTGGCGATGACGTCGAAGTCCTCGGGACGGGTGAGCACTTGCTGCAGGGTGATGTCGGCGATGTTGTCCTTCACCAGGATCTTGTCGCCCGGCTTGCCGCCGCAGTCGTCCCAGCCCACGGCGACATCGGCGAACTCCTCCTTCACCAGGTCGTAGCCCCACTCGCGGAAGGCGCCCTCGGTGAACTTCTGGATGTTGCCCTTGTGCACGAGGGTTACGCTCTTGCGGCCGTGGTCGATGGCGTACTGGATGGCGGCCCGGATCAGGCGCTTTGAGCCCGTGATCGAGATGGGCTTGATGCCGATGCCGGAGTCGGCCCGGATGTCCCAGCCGAACTCCTCCTTCAGGATCTTGATGAGGCGCTCGGCCTCGGGCGTCCCCTCTTGGACCTCGAGGCCGGCGTAGATGTCCTCGGTGTTCTCGCGGAAGATGACCATGTCGACCTTCTCCGGGTTCTTCACCGGCGAGGGCACGCCCGGGAAGTAGCGGACGGGTCGCAGGCAGACGTAGAGGTCGAGGATCTGGCGGATGGCGACGTTGAGGCTGCGGATGCCACCGCCAACCGGAGTCGTGAGCGGGCCCTTGATGCCGATGAGGTGGTCACGGAAGGCGTCGATGGTCTCGTCGGGGAGCCAGTTGCCCGTCTGGTTGAAGGCCGTCTCGCCGGCCAGGACCTCTTTCCACTCGATCTTCTTGCCGTACTTGGCGGCGGCGGCGTCGAACACGATCTGGGAGGCGGGCCAGATGTCGATGCCGGTGCCGTCACCTCTGACGAAGGGGATGACGGGCTCGTCGGGGACATTGAGGGCGCCGCCTGCGCCCAGGGTGATCTTCTCGGCCATGAGGCGGGAGATTAGTCGGGCTCCCCTACTTGGCCTCTTGTCGCCTGAGCCACCGTCCCATGAGGACGAGCAGGACGGCTAGGGCCGCGATCCCCACACCTGTCAGCCAGGGGCCGGCTCGCTTGTAGGCGGCACCGAAGGCATAGCCGGCGATGAGCACCTCGGCGATCGACAGGAGCCCGCCCAGGCCGTCGGCCACGAGGAACTCCCGCCGCGACATGTCGGAGGCGCCCGCCGCCGCGGCCATGAGGGCCGACGGGAAGGCCGCCAGTCGACCGAGGAAGACGACTCTCGTGCCCTTCTTGTCAAGGATGTCGCTCAGAGCCTTGATGCGCTTGGGCGGCAGGATCTTGCTCGCCCAGTTGGGCAGGCCCTTCCCGGATCGGATCTCCTTCGAGTACGCCCGTCCCAGGAAGTAGAAGTGCCAGACCCCGAAGATGGCGAGAGGGATGGCGGCCGCCAGGAGCACGGGCAGAGCGACCTCGTGGCGCCGCAGGAGGAAGCCGCCGGCCAGCAGCACCTCCTTGGTGGGGCGCAGGAGCACGAGCAGGACGAAGTGGTCCTCGTAGAGCGCCGGGGCCAGGGGGATGGCGACGATGCCGAGGATGGTCCGCACCCCGGCGAGCACCAGGAGCGGAGTTCGCAGCCGGGCGCGCTTCGCAGTCGTCACAGGTGGGGTACACCGTTCAGCATGGAGGCAGGTCTACCCAAGCCAGTTCGCGACAACCTCAATCCTTTGGAGCGCTACGGCCTCCGCCTGGTGCTCGTCGCCCTGACGATCGTGTTGGTGGCGGTGCCCTTCGCCTTCCTGCTCTTCCAGGTCCTGTCCCACGGCCCGCTGACCCACGCGGACATCTCGATCGCCAACCGGCTGAACAACGCCGTCTACCGCCATCACGGGTGGGTGGTCGCCCTGAAGGTCATCAGCAACCTGGGCAAGCCGATCACGCTTGGCGTCCTCGTCGTCTTGGCCGCCGCGTACGTCCTCTGGCGCGGGCGGCGCCGCCTCGCTGCGTTCCTCGTGGTGGCGGCCGTGGGCGGCGGACTGGTCGACACGGCGGTGAAGGCAGCGGTCAACCGTCCCCGTCCCCACGTCGACCACCTGCTCGTCCACGCCCTCGGGAAGAGCTTCCCGTCCGGTCACGCCATGTCGTCCACGGTGACCTACGGAGCGTTGCTCGTCGTGTTCCTGCCCGTCGTGCCGCGCGCCGCAAGACGCCTTGTCGTCGGCGCGGTCGTGCTCCTGCTCTTCGCCATCGGTGTCTCCCGGCTGGCCCTCGGCGTGCACTACGTCTCAGACGTGGTGGCCGGCTGGGTGCTCGGGTCGGCGTGGCTGGCCGGGTCGATCGCCGCCTTCGAGGCTTGGCGGGCCGACCGGGGCCGCAAGCCCTCCGAGCCCCTCGCCGAGGGCGTCGAGCCCGAGGCGGCCAAGGACCTCAAAGCCGGCTAGCCAGTTGGCTTTTGTCGCGCCTCGGCGGACGTGCTTTGGTGGCACTTGACCGTCAGAATCGACGTCAACCGCCACCAAAGCGGTACGGGAGCGTTTACACCAGGCCGGACGGGGTGAGGCCGAGGTTGGCGTAGATCTCGCGGGTCGCGGTCGAGAAGTTGAGGGTGTAGAGGTGAATCCCGGGGGCGCCGCCGTCGAGGAGCTCCTGGATGAGGTCGGTGGCCAGCTCGACCGCCAGCTTGCGCACCTCGGACGGCTTGCCGTCGACCGCCGACATCCGCTCGTCGATGTGGGACGGGATGGTGGCGCCGTTGGTGGCCGAGAAGCGCCGGGCCACCTCGATGTTGACGAAGGCAAAGACGCCGGGGATGACGGGGGTATCGACGCCGAGATCGGCCAGCTCGTCGAGCATCCGGAAGTAGGGCTCGGCCCGGAAGAAGAACTGGGTGATGCCGAAGTCGGCGGCCCGCAGCTTGGTGGCCAGGTGCTGGCGATCGACGGCCCGGTCGGTCGACTTGGGGTGGAGCTCGGGAAAGGCGGCGACGCCGATGCTGAAGTCGCCGACCCCGCGGGCCAGCTCGATGAGCTCGGTGGCGTAGCGGAAGTCGCTCGGCGCGTCGGGTGCGTCGACCAGCGGGTCGCCTCCGAGCGCGAGCAGGTTCTCGAGACCGGCGTCGCGGTAGCCGGTGACGATGTCGACGACCTGCTGGTGGGTGTGGCCGACGCACGTCAGGTGGGGCATCGGGGTCATGGTCGTGTCGCGGTGGATGTGCTCGACGATCTCGCGGGTCGTCTCGCGCGTCGACCCGCCGGCACCGTAGGTGACCGACACAAAGGACGGCTTGAGCGGCTCGAGCTCGACCAACGTCTTGTCGAGCCGGCGCGCCGCGTCGTCGGTGCGCGGCGGGCCGAACTCGAACGAGAACGTGCGGCCGGCGGCCAGGAGGTCGGCGATGCGGGTCATGTCGGCACGAGGTTAGCGACGGAGGCTCAGGCCGCCCGGATGATTGACTCCCGCAGCCGCCACGTGGCCAATGCCATGAGGGCCACGGCAAAGAGGCCGAGCACGGCGATGTCGCGGCCGACCCGGGCGAGCCCGGCGCCGTCGTAGATGAGACGGATGAACCCGTCCATCGCCCAAGCCTGCGGGGCCACGTGGCCGACCGACCTCATGAGCGGGCCCACCGAGTCCAGCGGCCAGAGGCACCCGCCCAGCATTCCCAACGCGATGCCGAGCGCAGGGCCGATGGTGATGGCCTGCTCGGCGTGGCGCACGATCGTCCCCAGCAGCAGCCCCGCACCGGTGGCGGCCACGCACAGGGCCGCGACGAGAAGCACCAAGGCGATGGGGTCACCCCAGTGCACGCCGAACAAGGCGCCCCCCACGACCAGCAGCACCGCCGACTGGCCGGCGGCGAGCACCAATGACGTGACGGCCGAGCCCAGGACGATGACGCTCGGCGGTGTGGGGGTGGCGAGCATGCGGCGGGTCACGCCGAGCTCGCGAGCTTGGACCAGCCCAATGGCGCCGGCCAGCGACGTGATGAAGACGAAGAGGACGAGGTTGGACGGCGCCGTGTACGAGAACGGGCTGCGGATGTGGTGGCGGCTGTCGGCCGCCTCCTTGGCGGCAACGAACCGCTGCCCCCGGGCCAGGGCGGTCTCGAAGGACACGCCTCCCGACGTCGACAGCAGCCGGGCCGCTTCGATCACCGTGCCCTGCCGGGTGACCGACTCGGAGATGCCGGATCGAGCCTCGATGCCCTCGGTCCGACCGGGAGCGCTGACGACGGCCAAGGCCAGCCGCTCCCCGGCCCGCAGCTGGCGGTCGTAGCCCCAGGGCACGATCACCCCGGCCAGCACCCGGCCCCGTCGGATGTCCTGCCGCAGGGAGGTCTCCTTGGTGTAGTGGCGCAGCTTCACCCGGGCCGAATGCTGCAAGTCGAGCCGCAGCGCGCTCGACAGCACGGAGCCGTCTCGGTCGATGAGCCCGACCGGGACCTTCCGGTTCCCCCCGCCGAAGATGGTGCCGACGAGGAGCATGATGGCGATCGGCAGGAAGGCGGCCGAGAAGAGGAAGCGGCGGTCCTTCGAGGCTCGGCCGCTGTTGGCCCGGGCGATGAAGCCGACCTTGGCCAGCTGCTGGCGACCCAGCATCACGTCACCGCCTGACGCAACCGCACCACGGCGGCGGTGCCGAACACGGCCCCGATGGCCAGTAGCACGAAGATGGGACGGAGGATGTCGGACAGCCCGCGGGCGTCGAGGGCGAGCTGGCCGAACCCGTTGAGGGCCCACCCGTTCGGGGTCAGCAAGGCCAGCTTCTCGAACAACGGCGGCAGCGACCCGGGCGGGAAGAAGTTGCCGCCGAGCAGAGCGAGGGTGAAGCCGAGGATGACGGTGGCGGCCTCGGCCCCGGCCTCGGACTTGGCGAACACGGTGACGAAGAGGCTGAGGCCCGACAGCGAGAGGACGGTGGCGGTGCCCAGGATCATCACCGCGACCGGCGGACCCCAGTAGGCGCCGAAGAGCGCGGTGGTCGCTCCCCAGATGGTGAAGACACTGAGAAGCGACAGCAGCAGGATGCTGAGGACCTTGCCGGCAACGACCGACCCCGTCCCGATCGGCGCGGCCTGGAGGCGGGCCATCGTCCCCGTCGAGCGCTCGGCCAGCACGCTGCGCCCGGCCGCGCCGATGAGCAGGAACAGGAAGATGATCACCATCGACGGGGCGAAGTAGCCGAGGATGCTCTTCGACGGCGAGCCCACGCCGAAGTCGTCACGGATGCCGATGGGGAGCGGGGCCGCCACGATCTGCTGCGTCGCTTGGCCGGCCGCCGGCCCCGGGCCGCCAGCCGCGGCCCGCACCACCGCCCCGGCGCCGACTCGAGCAAGGATGCCCCGGACGATCCCGTCGGTCAGGCCCCGGCCGCTGCTGCTGCCGTTGGCGACCCTTGACTCGACGGGGACCTTGGCGATCACCGGACCGCCCGACACTGGCGAGCTGAATCCACGACGCAGAGCGACAGCCGCCACCACCTGGCCGTGCCCGACGGCGGCGAAGGCGGCGCTCATCGTGGGGTAGCGCTTCACGCTGACGACGGGCCCGAGGGCGACGGGCGAGGTGACTTGAGCCAGCAGGCTCCGGGAGAGCGGCGTCTGGTCCTCGTCAGCCACCGCCACTGAGATGAGCGCGCCGCTGCGAGCCGACGTCCGTCGCCCGCCGAAGGCGAAGCCCATGATCGACGCCAAACCGAACGGGGCGACGAAGGCCAGGATCAGGGCCGACCGGTTGCGCAGACGGCGGCGCAGATCGGTGCGAGTGATGAGGAGGGTGGCACCCACGACTCAGCCCGTCAGTCCCGTCAGTCCCGCAGGGCTCGGCCCGTGAGCTGCAGGAAGACGGCCTCGAGATCGAGCTCGACCAGCTCGATGCTGCTGACCTCGACGCCGGCCGCGTCGGCCGCCTCGACGACCTGGCGCAGCAGCTGGCGGCCGTCGTGGGCCCTCAGCTCGACGAAACCATCGGCTACGACGGCCTCGTCGACGCCCGGGATGGTGAGGCAGCGCGCGGCCAGGGTCTGGCGGTCACCTTCGACCGTGATGCGGACGTGGTCGAGACCACTGACCTGGGCCACCAGCTCGCGTCGCGTCCCCTCAGCCACCAGCCGGCCCTGGTCGATGATGCCGATGCGATCGCAGAGGCGCTCGGCTTCCTCCATGTAGTGCGTGGTGTAGAGGACGGCGAGTCCGGCATCACGCAGGTCCACGACGGTGTCGAAGATGGCGTTGCGGCTCTGGGGGTCGACCCCGACCGTGGGCTCATCGAGGACGAGGAGCTTGGGCTGGTGCAGCAGGCCGGCCGCGATGTTCGCTCGCCGCTTCATGCCGCCGGAGTACTGCTCGATGCGCTCGCCGCCGCGGTCGAGGAGCCCGACCGTCTCAAGGGAGGCGTCGATGCGGGCGTCGAGCTCCTTACCGGTCAGGCCGTAGAGCCGACCGAAGAAGGCCAGGTTCTCGCGGGCACTGAGGTCAGGGTAGAGGGCCACCTCCTGGGGGACGTAGCCGACGTCGGCCTTGGCCGCGATCGCTCGGGGGCCGACCGGTCGCCCCGCCACGACCACGCTGCCGCCATCGCTGGCCAGCAGGCCGCAGATCATCGAAATGGTCGTCGTCTTGCCCGCCCCGTTGGGACCGAGGAGGCCGTAGCACTCGCCCCCGGCGATCTCGAAGCCCACCCCGTCGACGGCGGTGCGATTGCCGAAGCGCTTGTGCAGGTCGGTGCAGACGAGGACGGCCACGGCCGCCCAGTCAATCAGGGATCACCGGCGCGTAACGTGGCTCCGTGGTCGCCTTGCCCGCCGCCCTGGCTTCGCCGCTCGCCTCGCTGGTCGTTCGGGCCGTCGGTTTCTGGAAGGTCCCCGATCTGCGCCTGAGCGCCGAGCAGGCGGCTCACTGCGAGGCCTTGGCCGACGGGTTGGGGGGCGGACGGGCCGTCGAGACCGGCCCGGTGGGGGCGTACGACTTCTTGCGCTGGCTGGCGGACGACCGGCCCGTCCTCTTCCACGGTTCGGGCCGGGCCGATCTCACCGAGCTCCACCCCATCCGCATGTCGAGCGACGCGACCGCGTTCGGCAACCAACAGGCCGTCTACGCCACCGACGACCCGGTGTGGGCGGCCTTCTTCGCCGTCGTCGATCGGGGCGTCCCCAACTTCCAGTCGATGCGCAACGGCTCGATCACGGTCCTCGGTCGCCGTCCCCTCGGGCCCCGCTACTACCTCTCGATCAACGAACGGGCGGCTCGCCCCGAGCCGTTGCGGGACGGCTGGGTCTACATCGTCGATCGGGCCGGCTTCGCATCCGAGCCTCCCGAGTTTGGGGTCATCCACACCGCGCAGTGGGTCAGGGCAGACACCGTCCCAATCCTCGGAAAGGTGTTGGTGACGGCCGAGGACTTTCCCTTCCGCGGCCGACTGCTCGCCCACCGGGCCGACGAGTCCGAGCTGAGGACATACGTCAAGCTGGCACTACGACGACAGTGAGGTGCGGCGTTCGGCGGCCTCGATGCAGTTGCGGAAGAGCATGGCGATGGTGGTCGGGCCCACGCCGCCGACACGCGGCGTGATGGCGCCCGCCACTTCCTCGCAGCGCTCGTCGACATCGGGCAGGAGCTTCCGGCCCTCGTAGCGCACCCCGCCGCCGATCACTATGGCGCCGGGCGTGATGTGCTCGGGCTGCAGGATGCCGGGGACGCCGGCGGCGGCGATGACGATCTCGGCCCGCTGGGTGTAGCGGGGCCAGTCGGGGACACCGGTGTGCACGACGGTGACGGCCGCGTTGGCCGTCGGCCGCTTCTGCGACAGGAGGAGAGCGAGAGGTCGCCCGAGGGTGGTGCCCCGTCCGAGGACGACGACCTCGCGTCCGCTCACCGGGATGTCGTAGTGGTCGAGCAGAGCCTCGATGCCGGCCGGGGTGCAGGGCACCGGGCCTGGCATGCCGAGGGCCAGGCGACCCATGTTGACGGGGTGCAGGCCGTCGACGTCCTTGTCGGGATCCATCTCGAGAAGGGCGGCGTCGAAGTCGATCTGGGGCGGCGTCGGGTGCTGCACGAGCATGGCGTCGACGGCCGGGTCGTCGTTGAGCTGGTGGATGGCGGCCACCACCTCGGCCTGGGTGGCGTCGTCTCCCAGATGGATGTGCGGCGAGCCCATGCCGAGCTCGGCGCACTTGGCCTGCTTCATGCGGATGTAGCCGGCGCTGGCCGAGTCACCGCCCACCAGGATCGTCCCCAGCCCAGGGTTGTGGCCCGCGGCCTGGAGCTTGGTGATGCGGGGGACGAGGTCGGCGAACACGGCCTCGGCGACGGGGGCTCCCGGCAGCAGGCGAGCGCTCAATGCAGGAAGTGCCTTTCTCCGGTGAAGACCATGGCGATGCCGTGCTCGTTGGCCGCGGCGATGACCTCGTCGTCCCGCAGCGACCCACCGGGCTGCACGATCACGGCCACCCCCGCCGACGCCGCGGCGTCGATGCCGTCGCGGAAGGGATAGAAGGCATCGGAGGCGCTGGCTCCGCCCTTGGCCCGTCCTGCCGCCTTCTTGGCCGCGATCTCCCCGGCGTCAACCCGGCTCTGCTGGCCGGCACCGATCCCCACCGCTTGACCGTTGGCGACCAGCACGATCGAGTTCGACTTCACCCGCCCGCCGATGCGCCAGGCCAGCTCGGCGTCGCGCCATTCGGCTTCGGTGGGCTGGCGGTCGGTGACGACCCGCCACTCCGATCGGGGCGAGGCGAAGTGGTGCGGGCGTTGCACCAAGAAGCCGCCGCCGATCTGGCGGAAGTCGAGCCTCGCCTCGCCGGGCCGATCGGCGGTGAGGATGCGGGTCGCCTTGCGCCGGGCGATCAGCGCATCGATCACACCGTCGGCGTAGCTCGGGGCGATGATGACGTCGGCCTGGGGGCCGGCCACGATGTGCTCGGCCACGTCGGCGGTGACCTCGCCGTTGACGGCGATGATGCCGCCGAAGGCCGACTTGTCGTCGCACTCGAGCGCCAGCTGGTACGCGTTGGCCAGGTCGGAGGCCACGGCCACGCCGCACGGATTGGCGTGCTTGATGATGGCGCAGGCCGGCTCGTCGCCCAGGTCGTAGACCAGGCGCCAGGCCGCCTCGGTGTCGTAGAGGTTGAGGTAGCTGAGGGCGAGGCCGCTGTGCTTCTCGACGTTGTCCCACCACGAGCTCTGGCCGATGGCGCGGTACCGAGCCGCCTCCTGGTGCGGGTTCTCGCCGTAGCGCAGGGCCTCGTCGGTGCGCTCGAGAGCGAGGTGGATGGTGGGGGGCAGCAGCTCGCCGTCGGCCTCGTCGAACCACGTCACGATGGCCGCGTCGTAGGCCGCGGTGTGGGCGAAGGCGGCGCGGGCCAGGCGCTTCCGGGTCTCGGCTGACAGCTCACCCTCACGACGCAGCTCGTCGAGGACGGACCCGTAGTCGGACGGGTCGACCAGCACGGCCACGTGGTCGTGGTTCTTGGCCGCGGCCCGCACCATGGTCGGGCCGCCGATGTCGATCATCTCGATCGACGGCTGGGCCCGGAAGGGGTAGAGGTTGCAGGCCACCAGGTCGATGACGTCGATGCCCTGGGCCCCGAGATCGGCGAGGTGATCAGGCTTCGAGCGGTCAGCCAGGATGCCGCCGTGGATCTTGGGGTGCAGGGTCTTGACCCGGCCTCCCAGCATCTCGGGGGCACCCGTCACCGCTTCGACCTCGGTGTGGTCGATGCCCGCCTCGGCCAGGGCGCGCGACGTCCCGCCGCTCGAGACGATCTCGAAGCCGAGGGTGATCAGGCCATTGGCGAAGGCCTCGAGGCCCGTCTTGTCGTAGACCGAGATGAGGGCCCGCTTCACTGGATCTCTCCGTTCATGAATCGCTTGATGGTGTCGGGGTAGAGGCGGCGCTCGACTTCCTTGATGCGCTCGTGCAGCGTGGCCTCGGTGTCGGTCGGAAGTACGGGCACCGTCTCCTGGGCGAGGATCGGCCCGGCGTCGACCTCCTCGGTGACGAGGTGCACGGTGCAGCCCGTGACCTTCACGCCCGCGGCCAGCGCCTCCCGCACGGCGTGCCATCCCTTGAAGGCGGGCAGCAGCGAGGGATGGGTGTTGAGGATCCGGTTGGGGAAGGCGGTGGCGGCCTCGGGGACGATCGTGCCGAAGCCGGCGATGACCGCCAGCTCGACGTCGTACTTGCGCAGAGCCTCGACCACCTCGGTCGAGTAGCCCTCGCGGTCGAAGCTCTTGCCGAAGTCGGTGCGCTCGACGAGCAGGGCGGGGACGCCGGCCGCCTCAGCCCGTTCGAGGGCGGCGCAGGGGCGGTCGGCCACGACGACCTCGACGGGGATGCCGGCGTCGAGGATGGCTTGGAGGATCGTTCCACTCCCCGATGCCAGGACCCCGATCCGCATGCGCCCGACCCTACCAGCGGGCCTTTCGCACCAAGGCCGGGTCAGGTCAGCCCAGCGGCGGGTCGACGCAGCCCTCGGCGCCGCCGCCCCCGGTGGGCGTATCGCGCTGGATGGGCTCGACGAATCCCGACCCCGGATCGGCGGTGCGCAGGTAGCGGATGATGGCCCGCGCCACGGCCTGGCCCTCGGCCTGCTGCACGTCAGGCCGCGTCAGCAGGTCGCGCTCGGGCGGGTTCGAGAGGAAGGCCAGCTCGGCGATCACCGACGTCACACCTCGTCCCTGGCGCAGGATCCAGTAGTAGTCGCCGCCCCGCGTGTTGCGGCGGTACTTGGCCCCGGCATCCTTGTTCGCGATCCAGCTCACGCCCTTGTACTGGTCGAGCGTCTTGTAGATCTCGGCGTAGAGCAGGCCGGCCAGGCGCTTCGAGGACGCGACCGTGCCGGGAGAGTCGACCTGGTAGTAGGTCTCGGTGCCCGGGTGGGCGCTCGGGCCGTCGGCCAGCCCGTTGTGGTGCACGCTGACGAAGACCTTGGGCAGCAGGGCCCGCGCCATGTCGGTCCTGGGCTTGAGGGGCATGCGGTAGTCAGCGCCGTGGGTGAGCAGGACCGAGACGTTGGCCTGGTTCAGGGCCGACTCCGCCGCCTTCGAGACCGCCAGGTTGACGATCTTCTCGGTGAAGCCCTGTCCCTTGGGGTCGACGGCACCGTCCTCACCG
>JAUTXA010000283.1 GCA_030838265.1 Actinomycetota bacterium
GACGCAGCGGAACTACATCATCTCCAAGAACGCCGACGAGGGCGACCGTCATCACGCCGACTCCATCCAGTCGCCCTCGAAGGACGGTGTGAACTTCGACTTCCAGCTGGCGGTGTACTTCAAGCTCAACACCCAGCCGGCCGTGGTGAAGCAGTTCTTCGAGCAGATCTGCCTCAAGTACCACTGCTGGGACCTCTCGGCCGATGGTGGGTGGGACCACATGCTGAACGACACCTTGCGCCAGCAGATCGAGAACGCCCTGCAGATCGAGAGCCGTCGCTACTCGACCGACGACCTGGCCAACAACCCCGACGTCATCGCCAGGATCCAGACGTCGATCGGCACCGACCTCAAGGACCGCTTCAACCGCGTCCTCGGCGGCGAGTTCTTCTGCGGCCCGACCTACGACCGGCAGCGGTCCGGCGTCTGCCCGGACTTCAACTTCGTCATGAAGAAGCCCGAGGCGCCCCAAAACATCCGCGACCACTACGCGGCCGTGAAGGCGGCCCAGATCAGCATCCAAGAGGCCCAGGCCGAAGCCCTCAAGAAGAAGGCGGAGGCCGAGGGCGACGCCGCCCGTCAGGCCGCCCTCCAGGGCGCACCGGAGCTCAGCGCCGCCCAGCTGCGCTACCTCGAGGTCCAGGCCGAGCAATCGTGCGCCTCGAACTCGAACTGCACGCTCGTGGTGACGCCGGGCGGCACCAACATCAACGTGCAGCCCAAGTAGCCGCCGGCGAGGTCGCGGGGCTGGTCAGCGGATGCAGAGGGCGTTGGGCGGTGAGGCGACGCCGTTCTGCAGGTTGATCGGCGCGGAGGTGAAGAAGGCGTCCCACGTGCCGGCCGCGGCGCAGTCGGCGGCCAAGGCGTCGAGGTCGAAGAGCTCGCCGATGGGCATCCCGAGCAGGGGCAGCAGGCTGAAGTGGAGGAACATCGACGCCGCGTGGGTCGGGTCGGCCAGCGCCTGGCGCGATGTCCGCTCGCCCATCCTCAGCGGGATGGGCCAGGCCTCGAGGGCGGGGCCGTCTGACCCGACGGCAGCGACGTGGTGATCCCACAGCCAGGCCGCCGTGTCCTCGCTGGCCAGCAGGCCGGCGGCCGGGTTGCCGGCCTCGACCCACGCCGCTCGACCAGTGGCGTCGAGGCCGCGGTACCAGGTCGTCCAGCCGGTGCGGAAGAGGAAGACGTCGCCCGTCTCGACCGTTGTGCCCTGGTGGGCGAGGGTGGCCTCAAGATCGTCGACCGTGATCTCGACTCGCTCGCCGGCCGCGAGCGGCATGCCCTCGGTCTGGCGCCAGCGGGCCACATCGGCCAGCACCGCCCGACCGGCCAAGCCCCGGCGGGCCCAGTGGTGGATGCCGTGCTCGCCCTCGGGGATGCCCGAGTAGGCCCCGTGGGCGGGGGAGCGCACGTGGCGGAAGCCGTCCCACTGGCTCGAGGCCTGGGTGTTCCAGAGGCGGATGATGTCGTCCGACGAGTTGCCGTCGCCCCCCGTGACCTCGTGGACGATGGCGTCGCGGCCGAACGCGGGCGGGTCGGGCAGCTCGAGCTCGAGGTTGAGGGCGAAGACCCGGCCGGTCCGGATCGAGGCCCTCGCGGCCTGCACCCGCTGGGGCGTGAGCAGGTTGAGGGTCCCGAACACGTCGCCTTCGCCCCACAACCCCCAGGACGAGCCCCTGGGCGCCCCCTCGGTGACAGGGAGACTGGCGTAGGGCGGTAGGTCGGCAGGCACCTGGGCAAACTACATTTGCAGGCGATGACCCGGCGCTACTGGGTCGAGACCCTGGGCTGCCCCAAGAACCAGGTCGACTCCGAGAAGCTGATCGGCACTTTGCGCGCCGATGGCTTCGTCGCGGCCGACGACCCGTCCGAGGCCGAGCTGGTCGTGGTCAACACGTGCGCCTTCATCGAGTCGGCCCGCCAGGAGTCGGTCGACACCATCCTTGCCCTCGCCGATGGCCGGGCCGACGGGGCCCGCCTCGTGGTCACCGGCTGCATGGCCGAGCGCTACGGGTCCGAGCTGGCCGACGCCATCCCCGAGGCCGACCTGGTGGCCGGGTTCGGCGTGCCGGTGACCATCGGCGCCACGAGGAGCGCGGGGCAGGCCGTCCCTGCCGTCCCGTCCATGGACCTGCTCAACCTGCCCCGCCCCAAGGCCACGGCGCCGTGGGCCTACGTGAAGATCGCCGAGGGTTGCGATCGCCGCTGCGGGTTCTGCGCCATCCCCTCCTTCCGGGGCAAGCAGCGCTCGCGCTCGGTCGCCTCCATCCTCGACGAGGTCGATGCGCTCGAGGCCCAAGAGATCGTGCTGGTGGCCCAGGACCTGGCCTCGTACGGCAAGGACGACGCATCGCTCGGCGCCGGGTCGATCGTCCCGCTGGTCGAGGCGGTGTCTTCTCGGGTGGCGCGCACCCGGCTGCTCTACCTCTACCCGTCCGACCTGTCGGACAGCCTGATCGACGTGATGCTGACGCGGACCGGAGTCCCGTACTTCGACCTCTCGCTGCAGCACGTCTCGAAGCCCTTGCTGCGCGGCATGCGGCGCTGGGGTGACGGCGACCGCTTCCTCGCTCGCATCGCCGACATCCGCGCCCGAGAGCCCGAGGCCGCCTTCCGATCGAACTTCATCGTCGGCTACCCGGGCGAGACCGAGGCCGACCACGACCAGCTGCTGCACTTCGTCGAAGAGGCCCAGCTCGACTGGTGCGGGTTCTTCGCCTTCTCCCGCGAGGAGGGCACCTACGCCGCCGACCTCGACGGCCAGGTCGACGTGGGCTTGATGCGGGCTCGGCTCGACGAGCTCAGCGCCCTGCAGGATTCGATCACCGCGTCGCGGCGTGACGATCTCGTGGGCCGCGAGGTCGAAGTCCTGGTGGATGAGACAGGGATCGGACGCAGCCATCGCGAGGCCCCCGAGATCGACGGCGTGATCGCCGTCGACCCGTCGCTGCCGGTGGGGTCGTTCGCCACCGTCACCATCACCGGCGCCGAGGGCGCCGACCTCGAGTCGGTGGCCGTGGTGGCCGCCTGATGTCGACCGACGCCTTCGGGCCCTCGGCGTTGGCCACGCCGGCCAACGCGGTCACCATCGGCCGGCTGGTCGTCACGCCGTTGCTGCTCGCCCTGATCGTGAGTCAGGGAGCGGGGTGGGCGACCGTCGCCTTCTGGTTCCTGCTGGCCTGCACCGACGGCCTCGACGGCTACCTGGCCCGGCGCATGGGCACCACCCGATCGGGTGCGTTCCTCGACCCGCTGGCCGACAAGTTCCTCGTCCTCGGGGCCATGTTCGCCCTGGCCGTGAAGGGATCGTTCTGGATCGTGCCGGTGGCGGTCATCGCCTTCCGCGAGGTGGCCATCTCGCTGTACCGGACGCGCCTGGGCCGCCAGGGCATCTCGGTTCCGGCCCGGTGGTGGGCCAAGGTGAAGACCGTGACACAGGAGGTGGCCGTCGGCTTCGCCCTGCTCCCGCTCACCGCCGACCACCATGTCGTCGCCAGCACCTGGCTCTGGGCTGCGGTGGTGCTGACCGTCGTGACCGGCACGCAGTACCTCCTCGACGGCCGGAAGGCGGCTCTGATTTGAGCCTGCGCTGCGAGGTCGTCGCCATCGGTACCGAGCTGCTGCTCGGCCAGATCGTCGACACCAACTCGTCGTGGATGGGCGAGCGCCTGGCCCTGGCCGGCATCGACACCCACTTCCAGACCAAGGTCGGCGACAACCAGGTCCGCATGGTCCAGGCCATCCGCATCGCGCTCTCGCGCAGCGACGCAGTCATCGTGTGCGGGGGCTTGGGACCCACCCAGGACGACATCACCCGCGAGGCCATCGCCGAGGTGATGAACGTGCCGTTGCAGCGCGACGAGGCGATCGTCGACATGATCCGCGCCATGTTCGAGTCGCGGGGCCGCGAGATGACGGCCAACAACGCCCGCCAGGCCGACGTGCCGGTCGGGGCCACCATCATCGAGCAACGGCGGGGGACGGCTCCGGGGCTCATCTGCCCGGTCGGCCACAAGGTGATCTACGCCGTGCCTGGCGTCCCCTACGAGATGGAGGAGATGCTCGAGCGGGCGATCATCCCCGACCTGCGGGCCCGGTCGGGTGAGACGGCGGTCATCATGAGCCGGGTGCTGCGGACGTGGGGGCTGGCCGAGTCGACCCTGGCCGAGCGGGTGACTCCCCGCCTCGAGGCCCTCGACGGCGTCGACGGTGGGCCGACGATCGCCTTCCTGGCCAGCGGCATGGAGGGGATCAAGGTGCGGGTCACGGCCAAGGCGCCCGACGCCGCCGCGGCGCGCCAGGTGCTCGACGCCGAGGAGGCCGAGCTACGGGCCCTGCTCG
>JAUTXA010000287.1 GCA_030838265.1 Actinomycetota bacterium
GCCTCTGCTGGCCGGGGTCGCCGCGGCCTGTGCCGTGGCCGCCCTGCTCTGGGGTCGCTCCAGCCTGCGCCTCGAGCGGGCCTGCAAGCGCATCGAGGGCGAGTGGCGGGCCAGCGGTGAGGGACGGGAGGCGGCCGAGCTGGCCCGGCAGGCCCTGCGCAAGGGTCTGCACACCACCCTGCTGTACAGCCTGCTGGCGCTGGGCATCGGCGTGTCGTCCCTGTCGCGCGACACCGTCTACAACTCGGCCCTCGTCCTGCTCCTCATCCCAGTGGCGGTGTCGATCGGCTACGGCCGGTCGTTCTTCTCCGAGGCCCGACTGGCCGAGCAACTGGCCACGTCGGCCCGGCGAGCCGATGAGGTCCTGAAGCAGGAGCAGTCGGCCCCCCTCGCCTGGGCGGGCCGGCTGGCGCCGAGCGACCTGCCCCACATGGAGGGCTTCGAGGTCGGGCAGGTCTACGAGCCCGGGACGGGCGCCATGGCCGGCGACTTCTACGACCTTTTCCCGACCGGTCCGACCCGGCTGGCCGCCGTCATCGGCGACGTGGCCGGCCACGGCATCGAGCCGTCGATCACCGCCTTCCAGGTGAAGTACCTGCTGCGGGTCTTCCTCCGCCAGTACCGCGACCCGGCTCAAGCCATCGAGGAGCTCAACATCGTCATGTCGGCCCACGGCCGGCCCGAGGAGATGGTGTCGCTGTGCGCCGTCATCTTCGACGTCGCCGCCGGCACCCTGCGGTTCGCCTCGGCCGGGCACCCCGCGGCCTGGCTGTGGCACGACGGCGAGGTGAAGCCCTTGCGGTCCACCGGCCCCCTCCTCACCCTCGATCCGACCGGCAGCTACTTCTCGCGCGAGATCCCGCTCCAGCCCGGCGACCTGCTTCTCATGTATACCGACGGCCTGGCTGAGGCTCGCTCCGGCGAGCAGCTCTTCGGCGAGGACCGCATCGGCGGCATGCTGCGCCGCGACCCCGGCGAAGAGGTCAGCCACTTGTGCAAGTCCCTGCTCGAGTCGGCCCGTGACTTCTCGCCCGAGCCCATCGCCGACGACATCGCCATCTTGGCCATCCGGCGGACCTAGCCGATGACCATCGAGCGTCGGGTCCGGGATGCCGCCGAGCGAGCCCTCCAGGGGAACCTCGAACGGCACGGCGAGAAGCTGGCCAAGCAGCACAAGCTGTTCGTGCGCGACCGCCTCGATCTCCTCCTCGACCCCGGCTCGTTCATCGAGGACGCCCTGCTGGCCAACGCGTCGGCCGACGACCTTCCGGCCGACGGGGTGGTGACGGGGCGAGGGTTGGTCGACGGGCGACCGGTCTGCGTGATGGCCAACGACTCCACCGTGAAGGCCGGCTCGTGGGGAGCGCGCACGGTCGAGAAGATCATCCGGGTCACCGAGTACGCCCTCGAGCACGAGCTGCCCATCTTCTGGCTGGTGGACTCGGCCGGCGCTCGGATCACCGATCAGGTCGACCTCTTCCCGGGGCGCCGCGGCGCGGGGCGGATCTTCTACAACCAGATCCGCCTCTCGGGACGGGTGCCGCAGATCTGCTGCTTGTTCGGCCCGTCCGCCGCGGGCGGCGCATACATCCCCGCCTTCTGCGACATCGTGATCATGGTCGAGGGCAACGCCTCGATGTACCTGGGGTCGCCCCGGATGGCCGAGATGGTGATCGGCGAGAAGACCACGCTCGAGGAGATGGGCGGGGCCCGCATGCATGCCTCGGTGTCGGGTTGCGGCGACAACCTCGTCCCCGACGACGCCGCCGCCATCGACCTGGCCCGCTGGTACTTCTCGTACTTCCCGACCAGCTGGCGCGAGGACCCTCCTGTCGTCGAGCCGGCCAAGCCCGTCACCACCCTGACCGCGACGATGATCCCTCGATCCGAGACGGTGTCGTACGACGTGCACGGCGTGATCGACGCCTTGGTCGACGAGGCGTCCTTCCTCGAGATCAAGCCCCTCTTCGCCCCCGAGCTGGTGGTGGGGCTGGCCTACCTCGAGGGCAACCCCATCGGGGTGGTGGCCAACAACCCGGCGGTCAAGGGCGGCGTCCTCTTCGTCGATTCGGCCGACAAGGCGGCCCGGTTCATCTGGTGCTGCGACGCGTTCAACATCCCCCTCGTCTTCCTGGCCGACGTCCCCGGCTTCATGGTGGGCACCCAGGTCGAGCGGGAGGGGATCATCCGCCACGGCGCCAAGATGATCACCGCGGTGGCCGAGGCCACCGTCCCCAAGGTCTCGGTGATCGTGCGCAAGGCCTACGGCGCCGGCCTCTACGCCATGGCCGGCCCCGCCTTCGGCTCCGACTCGGTCATCGCCTTGCCGACGGCCAAGATCGCAGTGATGGGGCCCGAGGCCGCGGTCAACGCCGTGTACGCCAACAACATCGCGGCCATCCGCGACCCCCACGCCCGCGACGCCTTCATCGCCGAGCACCGGGCCGACTACGAGGCCGACGTCGACCTCCTCCGCCTGGCCTCCGATCTCGTCGTCGACGCCATCGTCGAACCCGAGCAGCTGCGCAGTGAGCTGGTGGCCCGCCTGGCCATGGCCTCGTCGCGCGATCGCCGCTTCACCGAGCGCCATCACGGCGTGCCCCCGGTGTGACCGAGATCTGGATTCGCGAGGTCGGCCCCCGCGACGGCCTTCAGGCCGAGGCGCCAGTGCCCGCGGTCGCCCGGCTGCGGCTCATCGAGGCCTTGGTCGGGGCCGGCGTGCGCCAGATCGAGGCCTGCTCGTTCGTGTCGCCCAAGGCAGTGCCGGCCATGGCCGGGGCCGCCGAGGTCATGGCCGGCGTGCCTCGTGGCGAAGGGGTGCGCTACTACGCCCTGGTGCCGAACGTGCGGGGGGCCGAGCTGGCGCTGCAGTCACGGGTCGACGGGCTCACCGTGACCGTCTCGGCCTCGGCCGTCTACAACGAGAAGAACGTCCACATGACCATCGACGAGTCGGTCACCCAGGTCGAGGCCATCTGCGCCCTCTCCGGGTCGATCCCCGTCGAGGCCGTCATCTCGTGCTCGTTCGGCTCGCCCTACGAGGGAGAGATCGCGCCCACCGAGGTGGCCGCCCTGGGACGCCGGCTGATGGGGGCCGGCTGCGACGCTCTGGTGCTGGCCGACACCACCGGCATGGCGACGCCCCGACGGATCGACGACGTCCTGCGCGCCACCGGGACCCGCGTGGGCCTGCACCTGCACGACACGCGCGGGACGGCCCTGGTCAACGCCTACGCCGCCATCCGCATGGGTGTCGGCCAGTTCGACACCGCGGTTGGTGGCCTCGGTGGCTCGCCCTTCGCGGCTGGCGCGGCCGGGAACCTGGCCACCGAGGACCTGGTGCACCTCACCGACGACCTCGGGCTGTCGACGGGGATCGACCTCGATCGTCTGCTCGAGGCCAGCGCCCTGGTGGCCGAGATCGTGGGCCACGAGGTTCCGAGCCGGGTGGCGGGCGCCGGGCCCCGCACCCGGCTGGCTCCGGCCTGAGCGTTGGTCTGAATCGTGCCCTGGTGCGACGACTGCAGCCGCTTCTACCCCCCGACGGCCATGAACCCCGACGGCTCGTGCCCGAGCTGCGCCAAGGTCATCGCCGAG